>CBIHPB010000098.1:0-11600 GCA_966211485.1 uncultured Bdellovibrio sp. | reverse complement strand
CATCCCATGACAGATTCTCTGGTTCCGATGACTTTGGATGTTTCCGTTCTTGAAGGCTTGCGAGAGATTCAACCCGAGCTGGTGGCTCAGGTGATCGAGGCCTATCTGGAAAGCTCGCCCGCAGACATGCAGAAAATCACCAGTGCTGTCCAAAGCAAAGACGCCAAAGCCTTGTCGTCGAGCGCTCACGGATTGAAATCCGCTTCAGCCAGTGTCGGAGCGATGGCCGTTTCTCATTATTGTCTGCAGTTGGAAAAAATGGGCCGCGAAGGCTCGGTCGTTGAAACGACGGTCACGGCTTTGCTCAAAGGTCTGCAGGATTCTTATTCTTTGGCCGTGAGCGAGCTAAAGAAGCATAGATAGAAAATCGTAAGTATATATTTGAGTTCGTATTGGCTTCTTGGGTGGTGCTCTTCATAGGGTTCTCTTGCATGGATGGAAAGAGAGTCACATGACGAGCAAGAGCCTACTTAGTGAGAACTCTTACCACCGCCATCCTCGTCGCCAGTTAAAAAGCGAAGATTGAAAGCGGTGCCCGAGCTGGAAATGCCCGGTTCATAGGTGTGACTGAGAACTTCGATCGAGCCCGACATCAGCTGAGTCACTGTCTTTGCCAGTGGCAGGCCAAAGCCGGTTCCGTCTTCGTCTTGAGTTCCTGGACGGTGAGTCTGTCCATTGAAATCAAAAAGCTTCGGAAGAAGATCGTCCGGAATTCCGATTCCATAGTCGCGAATCTGAATCAATGTCTGATGGTCGTTTTCGCGGATGAAACTGATTTCGATAATTCGGTTCGTCGGTGAAAACTTGATCGCATTTGAAATCAGATTGGCCAGGACTTCGTTTTTCAGCAGTGCTCGGTCCGCTTGGATGGTCTTTTTCTCATCCAAATAAGAATCGATGCGAATATCGATTTTCTTTTCGATCAAACGGTCTTCAAAAAGCTGAACCAGCTCTTCGGTCACCGCGACGGGATCGACGGATTCCAGACGAATGCTTTTTTTGCCATTGCGGATTTCCTGCAGAGTCTTCACTTTGCCCAGGACATCGCGCATGACGCCCAGAGATTGCGTGATCTTTTGCAGATTGCGCTCGTAACGGACCGGGTCTTCGACCGTCACATTTTCTTTGCGCAGTTTTTGAATGGCGAATTCCAAGACCGACAAAGGTGTCCCCAGATCATGAAAAAGGATGCTGATCAAAGTGCGATTTTCTTCAGACAGTTTGTTCAATAAAGACAGCTGTGAATCGTGCTGAAAAGCTTTCTGCTTCAAGCGCAAGCTTAAAAATACGACTGCAGTCACAAGAGTCAGAATCAGTCCGACCGCTAAAATTTCAAGGATCATCCAACGACCTTTTTGAAGGACGAATGCACGGCCTGTAACAGTCCCAACATGCGTCTTTCATGCTGAGCTGGCTGGCTCTCGGCTCCGTGTTGAATTTGGCAAGTCACCAGCTTTCGCTGCCGGCGGATCATTTCCAAATTGCGGTACAAGGTCTGCTTGAGTGAGTCTGGAGTATAAGGTTTTTCAACGAAATCATTGATTCCCAGTCGCATCGCTTTGACCAGGTCTTCGCGTTCGGCCGCCGAGCTTGAGAGAATGACCGGCGTTTGCTTTCCTTCCGAACGCAGCCGTTGGATCAGATCGATGCCGTTCATTCCAGGCATCATGTTATCTGTGAAAATCAAATCGAATTCCTCGTTGACCGAGTGAACGTAGGCTTCGCCGCCGTCAGAGGCCAGCATAACCGTCTCAAATTCAGACTCAAAAAGGTCCCGCAACTCGTCCAGCAGGGCTGGATCGTCTTCGACGACAAGAACCCGCTTGAATGTCTTCGATTTCATAGATTCCTCACGACTTAGAGCTTATCGGCAAGTTTAGGTTTTACTAAATCTAAACATGTTTATTTATTTGGGACGCCGGAAGCTCTATACGCCATTTGGCGAATGCCATTGTCTCACTTTAGGACAAGCTGTTTCACTGTGAGATGGGCTGTCAAAACGCTCGACAGTCACACAGCCTTCAGTCGATCTAAACGCACGAAACCTCAGTAGATTTGTCGCTATCTTGGCACCGGTCCTGCTATCTCAAGAGGGTAGAGAGGTGTGCGATGAACTCATCGAACATAAAAAACGCCACATTCGTCCTGATTGCCGGGGTCTTATTTGCCTCGGGCTACGCCATGAAAAAGATCATGCAGACCTCGGATTCGCGTCCCGAGACGGAAGAGCTTTCCTATGAGATGCCTCGAGCTCGCACGGAAACTCCCGGCTACTCGCTGGCGGGCCGTCGGGTGATCCGCACCCTGCATTCGGCGCCGGGTAAGACGCCGCCACCGATGGGCGTGACGGTGCCTCCGGCAGCGAAGACAGCTCCGAATGCAAAAACGGCTGCGGCAGCTGCAAAGAAGCCTGATCCAAAGAAAACAGCGCAAAATACCAAGGGCCGAAAACCAAAAGTTTCCATCAACGTCGTAAGTGCTGATAAGACCCGAATGTCCAATTTCAAGGTGACGGCAAACGGTTCGGCACCGGATGTTCCGATGGCCGGTTTTTCGAACAGCGGGCCTGCGGCCAATCCAGTGGTCGCGGTGACAGACGACGAAGACAAATCCAAGCTGTCTATTGGCCAATGGCGTTCGCTGCTTTTCAGTCAGCCAACGGCCAAGCACGGACAAGAATTTTTGGCGGCCTTTCAGTCAAAAGACATCGACGAAAACGGCTACTATCAAGTCTCTGAAGAGCTGATGATCGACAACGCGGCCGATCGACACAAGCTGGGTGTGCAGCTGATGCAAGCGATTCCGTCGGTGAAAGCGTTCACGGTTTTGCTGAAGCACTACAACGAAAAAACGCCCGAGCCTTTGCGAACTGAAATCGCAGCGATGTTGAAGTCCTACGGTGAAGTTTCACGATTTTCGATTCTGGTGAAACTCCTATACTCGAATGATCTGCGAGTCGTACAAACCGCGCAGGCTTTGCTGACCACGGCTTTGGCGACAATGCAGGCAAACAATGGCGGCAATCAAGGTCAAGGCGGTCCACAAGATGGCCGTGATGCGCGAACTCCAGCAACTCCGGCCCCGACGACTCAGCTGAATTCTTTTGTTCCGGCGCTGAAGAGATTGCTGACCTCGAACGATGCCACGGTGGCTCAACAAGCTCAGGCATTGCTTGATAGCATTCAGGCTCTCCGGCCTGCATAATCAAGCTTCTTTCTGGATTTTTGGCGAAATTCATCACATGCTAACTGGGCATGAAATGGGTTTCGCTTTTTTGTTTTTTTCTGATGTCTTTGCAAAGCTGGGCGGCTTTGGAACTTCCACGAAATATGAATGCCTCGGATCGCCGGAAAGCTCTGGAAGTTCTGGGGCTTTCTTCGTCGGCAAAGATTTTGGGAAACCCTTATCCCTTGGGCGGATTTTCAGGCGTTGAGATCGGCTACACGACCGAGGTTCTTTCCACCGGTGATATTTCCACCTTTGGCGATAAGCGCGCCGAGACTCAGAAGGAAACTTCTTATTCCCTGGTCACATTGGGAAAAGGTCTTTATCACAATGTTGATCTGTTTCTGCAGTTCACGCCATTTCGGCAGGGCGAGGATATTTCCAATTTCGGTGGACAGCTTCGCTGGGGATTTTATCAGGCCGACTATCTGCCGGCGCATCTCAGTCTGATGACCTATGCGAACTCGGCGAATTTCCAGAATCAGATTTCAGCAGTTTCTACCGGAGCTGATCTGATCGTCGGTTTCAGTGTGCAGGATATGACCTTGTATACGGGGATTGGCGCAGCTCAAACAAGGGGGCGTTTTACGGGCGGGGCCGACGGCATCACGGCGGCTGATACAGATCCCAACACGGGTCTTCCGATGGCAATCAAGGACACCAAGACCGAAGAGGTCAGTGCCTCTCACTATGTGGCTGGAATCAACGTGAAATTCGCGAAGCTTTTCTTTGCTATGCAACTGGATCGCTATACGCAAGCGACATACTCGGCAAAACTCGGCGTCCGCTTCTAAATCGAAGCAAGCGGTCGGCATTCCTTTTGAAATTCTGGATTTGTGGGAGATCGATCTCCCTTATTGAGCAAAGGAATTCTTTGTGACGGTACGGGCTTGTTCAAAATTTGGACAGGTGTTGAGCCTTTTTCTTTGGGTGATGATCACCTTGGGCAGCGCTTTGTCCGCCGAAGCCCAGATGAGCTGCCGGTCTTCGCAGGCGATTCCAGATCACGCGGCCCTGATTCAGCACTGGGAAGAAGCTCTGTTTTTCGAACCCGTTACGACCGAGGCCTGGCAGCGCCATATTCAGGCGATTCGAACGCCGAAGGACTATTTTCGTTTCCTACAGTTCCTGGAATCACTTCGCGTTCGCCCCCTTTCAGGGAAGTATGACGTCACTGGTTTCAAGCGAGAAAGAATTTTGCTCGAGATTCTCCGGCAGGTGGATTGGGTTTCGCCCCTGATCCGATTTCGCGAGCAGTTGACAGATCGAGAGCGAGGTCTACTGATGGAGCAGGGGCGTCGTCTCACCCAGGAAGTTCCATATTTCCACGAGTCGATCGAAAATGCCTGGAACAGCCTTCAGGTCGTGTATCGCTTGGCTTTGCAACCTGAAACCGTTTCGGAGTTTATCCATTCGGTCAGCTCGACTGAAAATTTCAGATCGAATTCGACTTTTCAATTCAGCCTTAGCGGGCGAGCTGCTTTGTTAGCGTTGCCGCAGTCATTGTTTTCCAAGGCTCGGCTGGCCTTGAGAGAGGAACTTTCGACCGAGTATCGAAAATTTGCGACGGAACGCCAGAAGGAACGCCGACGAAATCTCGAGGCTGTTCAGCATTTTCTTTACTCGAATCCATTTCGGCATCTTGTTTATAAGCTGAAATCCAAGCAGCAGATTCCGGCCGAAAATCTTATCAGCCTTGTGGATCAATACTGGCTGCATTCGACCAGTGTTCAAAGGGAAATGGGTTACGGCGGTTACAGCTTTCAGAAAGTTTTAGATGTGGCCCAGCTGATTCAAAAAAATATGAGATCCGAAATGGCGGATGGCTCGATTGTTCTTTACGGCAGTTTCAGCAACGGCAAGGCAAGGCTCGAGGCCTCTGACGTGGATGCCTATCCGGATGGAAGCCTCAGAAAACGAATTGCAGACGGAATTCAGGGTGCTTATCAAGTGGATAAAGCCTACGCAAATTCGCGCGGTGGAGAGGCCTCTCATTCCATCAAGCTGCTTTCGGATGCCTTGATTCAAACTGAAAATGCCATTGCAGCGTATTTGGAGAGAACTGTGAAAAGGCCGGCCGAACTGTTTGCGTTGGCTCAGATCCCAGAGGGAAGTCCGCTCAAACAATTCTACGAATCGGGCCAAGCCTTATTCTACAACCCGATCGCCGTAAGGATTTTTGCCGATCATTTGGAACTGGAAATCTACGACTCGATTCAAAACCAGAAAATTCGCCTGAAGATTCAATAGGCGCTGACGCGAATGCGCTACAAAAAAGGGGTGGGCACTATTTGGATTTTTCGATGATCTTGGTGGTGCTGCGGCCTTCGACGAATTGCAGGGATTTGACCTGGCCGCCGTAGCTTTGCACGAATTGGCTGCCGACGATTTGCTCGGGCTTCCAGTCGCCGCCTTTGACCAGCACGTTCGGACGAACGGCTTCGATCAACTGGGCTGGGGTATCTTCTGTGAAAACCACGACATAATCCACCGCTCTAAGGGCTGAGAGAATTTCGGCGCGATCGCTTTCGTTTTGGATCGGACGGGTCGGGCCTTTCAAGCGCTTGACGCTGGCGTCAGAGTTCACACCGATGACCAAGAGATCGCCTTGGGCTTTGGCTTCTTGCAAATAGCGAATGTGGCCGACATGAAGCAGATCAAAGCAGCCATTGGTGAAGACAATTTTTTTGGAATTGCGAAGTGGGGAAAGCTCGGAATTGATTTTTGAAAACTCGACGACTTTTCCCACGGATCCTACTTCTTACTTACGTGCGCTTGACCAGTTCGATGCCCATCAGCTTTCCGAGATAGTCCCGGTTCATGGCAAATGAGATCAGCGGAAATACGATAAATCCTGTCAGCAAAACGACAGTCGATCGCAGCACAGCTTTCCAAGCGTAATCGGTTGTACCGAACTCTTCGGGCTTACCCAAGCGCTGGTCGAAAACCCACTCGCCCGGAGTAAATCCCAGGAACACGCGGTGACCAACAAGGTAAATCCAGCTGACGGTTGCAACCAAAGCCACAAGACTCCAGTAAACCATGCCCTGGCCATCTGGATGATAAAGGTTCGCGAACAGATCGACACGAGTCACAACCAACAACAGGATCAGGCACAGCAGTGTTCCGGCTGTCACCAGCATCGCGTCCAGGAGACTTGCCGAAAGATCCCAGGTGCTGTTTTTGTAAACGATCGGAGCGGGCTCGCGCAGTTTTGATTTTTCGTTCGAGAAATCAACGCTGCGTTTTTCGTTGAGAGTTTTTAGGATCTCATCGACCGTTGTGTTGGCTGGTGGGGTGGCCGCCGGCTTTTTCAGGCTGGTCGTTGAATCAAATCCTTTGCGTGGAAGCGGAGTCTGAATGGAAAGATCCGGCATCGCTTCGGCTTGGAATTTCAAAGCCGTCTTTGGCGACGTTGGTTTTTCCTGGTTCTTTTTGTGAAAGCCCAGACCTTCGGTCAATGGCTTGAACTCGAATTCATCTTGATCCGCTGCTGCTGGATTGAACTGCTTCATGAGCGTTTTCCCCCGAATTTGCCGTCATGTGTCCAAATTCATACTTTAGGACGGCCAAAAGGGCGATGCAAGCCGTTTCCACTCTGAGCACCTGGTCACCGATGGTGACGGGTTGAAGACCCTGAGCTTGGAAAGACTGGACCTCGGTCGGGGAGAAGCCTCCTTCGGAGCCAACGAAGACCCAGAACTCGTCGAGCTTTCCGGTTGGCATTTGGCCGCCAAGCGGACCTGCGACCGGCTCAGACCGCAGATATTCTTTTACACCGATTGTCGCATCACCCTCATATGCAAACAGACCTTTTGCACGGGGATTTTGGTTAAATTTCTGAAGGCATTCTGCCATGTCTTTAGGCTCTTCAATCGGCATCAAATCGCCGCGCCCACTTTGCTGAGTCGCAGAGACCACGATCTTGTCCCAGCGCTCTTGCTTGCCAGCGGGCAGAGAATTTTTCTTTCGGATGAAACTAAATTCCGAGAAAAAAGGCTCGATCCGGGCCACGCCCATTTCGACGGCTTTTTCGATCACGGCATCCATGACGGGATAGCGGGGGATGGAAAGGGCGAGCACGATATGAGGCTTGGGGAGCTCGGGGATTTCGCGCGTTTCGATAATCGACCCGGTCGCTCGTTTCTTTTCGATGGATGTGATTTCGACCAAATGAGCTTTTCGGCCGTCTCCCAGAACTTCGAATTTGGATCCGACTTCTTGGCGGCAGACATCCACGATGTGGTGAAGGGCATCGCCTGAGATTTCGACATGCGAAGCGAAGATCTGCTCTTTGGGGAGCCAATACCGGCGCATTTGTTACGCCTCGGTCTCGGTTTCGGCTGACGCCTCAGGAGCGCGCAGCCAGAAGCCGCACCACTCGTCCTTTTCGATTCGACGAACCATCTTTAGGTTGGTCTTGTCGATAAACTCGGCAAAGAAGTCTTCCTCCCGCTCCAGCAGAACTCCGGTCAGGAAAATCTGTCCGCCGGGTTTGAGGATTCTGAGGAGGTCATTTTTCAGCTGGATCAAAACACCGTCGATAATATTGGCCACGACGAAATCAAATTGCTCGTCAACGGCTTCCAACATCTGATCCGAAATTTCGATTTCTTCCTGATGATTAAGCTTGATATTCTCACGGGCCACGCGGCGGGCCTCGGGATCAATCTCGATTCCGAGCACACGCTGAACGCCACCCATTTTGGCCAGCATCGCCAGGATTGCCGTTCCAGTTCCAACATCGATCAGCGAGTATTCGTGGCCTGGCTTCAAAGTTTGGCAAAGCTTGTTCACAAAGTAAGAAGCCATTTTGGTGGTGGCGTGAGTTCCGGTTCCGAACGCCATACCCGGATCAATGATGATCGGCTTTTCAGCCTCGGGCGGCGGAGTCAGCCAAGAAGGCACAACCCAGTAAGGTCCGACGATTTGAAAGGGGACAAAGCCCTTCTTCCATTCGGCCAACCAGTCCTTGTGTTCTTCTTCGTGGATGGACCATTTGAGGTGGGGGACGTAGTTTGTCAGCCCATCAAAAAAATCTTGATTCGGCTTGGATTCAAAGAACACATCCATATCGTGCGCACGAACCGCGAGGATATCAGGATCGTAAGTGAGATCGGGTTGAGAAAAAGCCAAGGCCTCGGTCACACCGGTGGCACCGCTTTCGAAGCTATGACCTGTGATCACATCTTCCATGTTGGCCGGAACTGAAATGAGACGGATTCGGATATATGAGGATTTTGTCTGGTCTGAATTCACGGTCGTGTTTCTAACAGACCGTATTTTGAAGTCAACGGAAGAGGCTTCCGCTTGGGAATTCATTCCCACTGCCAAGTGGCAGTGGAAGGCGCTTTCGGTCGAAGGCCAATAAAATGGTCAGCTGGCCAATATAATGGCCTTCGGCTGAAGACCGGTAAAATGGTCGCCTGACCAATATATTGGTCTTTGAGGTAAAGGATTCGGTTGTTCCAAGAGCCTATTTGTTCATTTAGACATGATCTAAGTGCTTCGAAGACCTTAGAGGCTTACTTGGCCGCGGGCTTTTTGCTTTCCACGAAAGAGCCGTCCAGCTCCAGCCGGTCGCCGATCATCAGACCGATTTGTTCCAGCATGGGTTCGTCGTCGCGGGAGGCGAGTTTGTATTCGCGGGCGATGGCCAGGCGGCCTTTGACGGCAATAATTTTCAATTGTCCGACCAGGATGTCGAAATCGCCGTAGCTTTGGGTGCCGGCGGCGTCTCGGATCGCCATCTTGCGGATGACATTCACGACGAGATTTTTTTTCAAACCAGCTTCGGTTCCGGCGTTGATATAAAAGTCTTTGTAGACGGGAGCTTCATCCGAAAGTGGAATATTTCTTCGAACATCGATGACGTTGATATCGGCGCTGAATGCTTCCCAAGAAAAGAGCAGTGCTAAGATGGCAATTCCGGCCGCCAAAAGAAGTCTTCCTAATCCTTGCTTCAACATGACAATCCCTCGCTCATGTTTCGAGAGACATCCTGTCTTCATTTTTCAACCAAACTTCCTGCTTGGTCGTTGAACTGATCCTTCAGCTCATCATCTCCATCGGGTATTCCTTCAAAAAACTTGATAGAAAATGAGACAGGGAAAAGAAAGCGTCGTCGGCATCTTTGTCGCCACCCTTTCCATCGTCCAGTCGAGTCTCGAATTGTGTTTATAAGGCGTCAAGATTTTGTCGTTTCTCGCAGCCAAAATTTCACAAAAATGTTTCATCTTCAACCTACGCGAATTCCGCACGTCTAGATTTAAAAATCATTTTCTTTTTTCGACTCAGGTCGCGTTGAAGTTTTGACGGTGCCCCCGAAGAGTGAAGTGCGTTTAGGAACACGCACAAACAGGAGAATGTGAACATGGGAATGAGAGTGACGACGAACATTGCCGCTGTAAATGCTCAGCGGAACCTGGTCCAGAGCCAACGGGTTGTAAATAAGAGTATGGCTCAACTCGCAAGCGGTAGCCGCATCAACATCGCGGCCGACGACGCAGCTGGACTCGCGATTTCGGAAAGAATGAAAGCCGGAATCCGATCAGCTCGCCAAGCGAATCGCAATGCGAACGATGGTATCTCGATGGTTCAGACCGCAGAGGGCGGATTGAACGAAATCGGAAATATCATCACACGTCTGCGTGAATTGGGTATCCAAGGAGCTTCTGACACTGTTGGTTCAGTGGAGCGTGGCTTTATGGATAAAGAGGTTCAGCAGATGAAATCAGAGATTCAGCGAATCTCTCTGTCAACCAAGTGGGGCACAACGAACCTTTTGGATGGCACGACACCGTCTTTCGACTTCCAAGTCGGTATCTTTAACAACGCCGAAGAAGACCGAATCCAATTCGACTCTTCGAAGAACGTTGCGACTTTGGATGCTCTCGAACTGGGCGGCCTTGATTATACATCTAAAGAAGGAGCCCAGCAGGCTCTGGAATTCCTGGATCGCGCACAAAATTCCGTCAACGGAATGCGTTCGGATCTCGGAGCTCTTCAAAACCGTCTGACGTCAACAACTGACAACTTGGGCGTTTTGGAAGAGAACATGTCAGCCGCGAATTCTCGTATCCGCGACACCGACGTAGCGAACGCTTCTTCGGACATGACACGAAATAATATTTTGCTTCAAGCTTCAACAGCAACTTTGGCGCAAGCGAATCAAGTGAATCAGCTGGCGTTGAAGTTGATCGGATAAGACTGATTTTATCTGATCGCTCTATTCCCAAAGCCCGGGGGTTAAACCTCGGGCTTTACTTTGGGGTACCTGATTCCCTTTAGTGCTGTCCTGCAGCACTTCCGAGGTTGAGAGGCCGGATCGGCCTCGCCATCATCGATGACATAATCTTTCAATTTGAAATCCATCCAAGATGCATGCGTGGTCTAGTTAACCAAATGGTTCATCTTGGGGGCGATTGTTCACAAACAAAATCTAGTTTCATTTGGATCCCGATTTTATAACTGAGCCATCATCTTGCGATGGAGGCAAAGTCAAAGTGCAAAAAAGTCGGCAGTCGGATTGCAGAAGTTTTCAACGGGCCTACGGAAAAAATTTCTTGCCTGTCAAAAAATCGGTCATCGCGGAAATATTTAGTTCTCAGTCATTTCAGAAGCTTAAAGCAAGGCATATTCCTTGCGAAAGGTCATCACACTTTACTATTTCTCTATGAAGGGGTTGTCATGATTTCTCGGGGTTTTGTCTTTATCCATTTCATTCTGGGCGTGACGGTCCTGACAGCCTTGGTGGCCTGCCAGTCCAAGTTCGAAGAGTCTTCTGCCAGCGGATTGCAGCAGGACGAATCCGCCAAAAAAGAATACAGCCTCAAGGTTCAGGCCAGCCGTCAACGTATTACACAGGCTCAGGATGTCATCCACGGCCTGAATCAGATCATGACCCGATTTAAAATCCAGTCGGGCGAGCAGGTTTTGGTTTCCGATTTGATGGAGCAGATCCTGGACTCGGTCAATTCCAACCAGGCTCAGAAAACAGATAAAGGCTATGTCACCGACGGCAAAGTTTATATCAATATGCCGGGTGTGGCGCAGGACTGCCGAACGATTGAGTCCCGCTCTTCCTACTTGGAAACCAAAGAGAAGATTCACCACGAAATCTCCATCCGCACCTGCAAAACACAGGGCGAATATCGCAAGATTTTCGAGATCGAGATGGCGAACGATAAGATCGTTTCCGTGATTCCGGTGAAGGACATCGAAGCCAGCCTTCCGGACGTCGAGATCAACGAATTGATGGCGGCCCAGGGCTGCGAAGTCGAAAAAGACGAAAAAGTGATCAAGAAAATCAAATGTAAGGCGGGCGATTGGATTTTGAATGAACGCGAACTGGTTCGTTTTTCAAAGCTTGAATA
>CBIHPB010000097.1:0-11630 GCA_966211485.1 uncultured Bdellovibrio sp. | reverse complement strand
CTATCCGAAGCACCCAAAATTCGTGCAGCTAGCAGTCCCGCATTGGCCGCGTTGTCGATCGCAACTGTTGCAACCGGAATCCCCTTTGGCATTTGCACGATGCTCAAAAGCGCATCCAGGCCCTTCAGGCTTCCGATCTGAATCGGCACCCCAATCACGGGTAGGGTTGTGTGGCAGGCCACCATGCCAGGCAAATGGGCCGCTCCACCAGCGCCGGCGATAATCACTTGATAGCCGTTATCGGCTGCGGATTTGGCAAAGTCGGCCATCTTGTCCGGGGTCCGATGGGCCGAGACGATTTCGATATGGTACGGAATTTTCAATTCATCCAGTTGGTCAGCGGCCAGCTTCATGACTTTCAGATCGGTCTGGCTTCCCATGATGATGGCGACTCGCTTTTTCATAGCTGGAATTTCTTCCTTTCCTTCAGGGCTCGTTGCAAAAGTGCAGGACCTTTCGGTCCCAGGTAATTGATGTGTCCCATTTTTCGGCCGGTTCGGTTCTCGGCTTTTCCGTAGAGATGCAAGTTGCCGGTCAGCGGGTCGGCCGGGATCAGCTCATCCGAGCTTTCGCCTAAAAGATTGACCATCACAAACTGCGGGCTGAGCTGGCAAGCGGCCGGAAGCTCTTCACCTAGACCTGCTTTGATATGCAAAGTGAACTGATTTTCAACCAGGGCATCTTGCGAATAATGACCTGAATTGTGAACCCGTGGGGCAAGCTCATTCACCAAAAGTTCCGAACCGGTATCGAACATTTCGACCCCAAGGGCGCCGACGTAGCCCAGGCCCTTCATCATTTGGAAGACCTTCTTCTGCAAAGCCGCCCATTTTTTATGGGCAAGTGGGCCGCGAACCCAATCGCAGCGGCCGTTGGTTTGATGAGTTTCAACCAGCGGCAAGCAAGTGGTTTGGCCCTTCGAATTTCGCACAAAGATCGCCGCCAGTTCTCGCTTGAAGGGGATCATTTTCTCGGCCAAAAAACCTTGAGGTTCTGTTTTTAGTTTTTCGCTTAAACCCGCGATATCAGATTTTTTTCGAGCAAAGAAAGTTCCGTAGCCATCGTAGCCGCCAAAGTTCTTTTTCAGCACGAAAGCGCCCTTGAGATGGTCCCAAGCCGAGGCAAGATCGGCTTCGGTTTCGATCGAGCGAAACGGGGCGGTTGGAATCCTGAAATGTTCGAGCGTTTGCTTTTGGCTGAGGCGATTTTGCAGTAAATGCATGATCTCTGGCTTAGGAAAAAGCTTGTTGGAATGCTTTTCACCCAAAGCTTCAAGGATCTCGGGCAGGACGAATTCGGATTCGAAAGTGACCAAATCCATCTGTTCAATAAACTTCTCTAAGGTCTTGATATCCTGTATTTTTCCGACCGTAGTAAAGCCGGTGACTTGGGCCGCGGGTTCGGCTGTCGAGCTGGCTAAAACATGCGCTTCATGGCCCATGCGATGGGCTTCCAGGATCATCATGCGGGCCAGTTGGCCGCCGCCCAAAAAGCCGATTTTGCGTCTGCGAGAGTTCATCTGGTCATTTCCTACCTGCGGTCGAAGACTGGATTATGCTGCAAACCGAAGATGTGCTACAAGCTCTTCGATGAAGATTTTTTGGATTCTGATTGGATTTTTGCTTCTGCCTTTCGCTAGTGCTTTTGCTGCAGGTGGATGCCCTGTCGGACAATATCAAGTTCGAGGTCACTTTCGAAGTGGCTATGTTCGGTCAGATGGCGTGTTGGTTCGACCGACGCAGGTCAAAACCCATTGTCGGCAACTAAGCCGAGCATATCAATTTACTCAATCTCGGTTTCAAAAGGGCATTCCGAAAGATTGGCCGCATCGGCAGGAAAAACAAGGGGTCTGGACTGATGCGCAGAAAGAGCGAGTCATTGAGGCCTTAGAAGCTTTGCCTGACGCCTTAATACATGAAACCGTGAAGGGAATTTACCGTCTTCGCAAATCTAAGGATTTCCCGAATCCTGCCACCAGCGTAGATTCTATTATTGTTCTGTATGATTCTGCATTTGATTCCTCGCGGAATTTGAGCCGGATTCTGGCGCACGAATTAGGTCATCAGGGCTATATTGATCTGGGAGAGAAAACGAGGCAGGACTATCGTCGTGCCACGGGTTGGCATCTGGAGATGGAGGCTGATCGCAATATCTATTGGGTTGGCCGAAAAGATGGATATGTGGAAGCCGATGGAAATTATACCCATGAAGAGGACTATGCAAATAATCTTGAGTACTTCCTCTTTGACCCTGATAAGCTAAAAAAAGTAACACCCGCAGCCTATGCTTGGTTTGTGAAGCAATTTTGTGAGGGATTTCGGCTTAAGGAGAGCAAAAAATGAAGACCGTAATGTTTGCATTTTTGCTTCTCATCTCGGGTTGTGGAACTGGGTCAGTTCTGCAAAAAACGTCTGCAATGCAATTTGAACAGGTTCAGCAGTTCGTATTGGGTGGGACCTCGGAAAGCGAGATTGTCACAAAGCTTGGGGTGCCAGCCACGCGAGTGGAAAAAGACGGATATTATATATTGTCCTACAATGACTCTCGGACCGGAGTCCAAAGGCTTTCTTTGAATATAGGATCCGCAAGTCAAAAGCTCATCAGCTTGCTTTGGATTCCTCAAGAAGAAGAGCCGGAATTTAATTTAGTGGAAGCGAAATCTCGATTTCAAAATGCCAAATTTACTGAGACCAAAGAAGATACAAGCAGTCCGCATGCGCTTTCGTCGATCACATTGTTTCGAGACGACAAAGCTGGAATTACGATTCGATATAATCATTTGAGACAATATGTGGAAGCCATTGCCAAGTTTAATACGACTGAGCGTGTTCCGGCTACAATTCCTAAACCAAAGGAAAATCGCTATACGATTGGCGATGAACCTAGCGCTGACCGATAGTTGATCGAAATGTCTATTGCTTCCGAAATAAAAAAATCAGAATCATCACACGCCCGTCCTATTTTAGGTGGCCGGGTGAACTTTCCACTTTGCCTGGCCCCGATGGTGGGGTTGTCGCATGTGGCCCTGCGGTTGGTGGTCCGGGATTATTTGCCGCCGGATGCTTTCACTTTGTGGCCGACCGAGATGCTCAATTCCCGCCGGGTGCCGGACGAGGATTTGGCGAAAACCCCCGAGGCCATGCGCGCCGATGTTGAGACCGGATTGGTGCCGCAGATTCTGGGGAATGACGAGACTTTCATTTCCCGCAGCGTGAAAAAGCTGATCGACTGGGGAGCCGAAGGTATCGACATCAACATGGGCTGCCCGGTGCAAAAAGCTCTGAAACATAACTATGGAGTGGCCCTGATGGGCGACGCGGGTTACGCCGCCGAAGTCGTGCGCATGACGGTTCGGCATTCCACAGTTCCGGTGTCGGTAAAATTGCGAGCCGGTGCCCAGGGCGATTTTCAGTACCTACATAATTTCGTCAAAGGTATCGCTGACGCCGGTGCAAGCTGGGTCTGTTTGCATCCGCGCACGGCCGAACAAAAACGTCGGGGTTCTGCGGACTGGCAACAGATCCGAAAACTGCGCGAAGAAATCCAGCTTCCGGTGATCGGCAACGGCGACATCCAAATCGCCGATGATGTGTTCCAAATGCAGGACGAAACCAAGTGTGACCTTGTGATGGCCGGTCGAGCTTTGGCCGCTCGTCCCTGGATGTTGTGGCAGGTGGGCGAGACTTTAGGATTCCAGACACCGACTTGGGCTGAGGGGCGCAAAGCTCCAAGAACCAAAGAAGAGGAAGGGGCCGAGTACGGTCGCTGCCTGATCAAGCTGATGGATCTTTCTCGCGAATATTTCGGGGAAAACCTGGCGATGCGAAAGGTGCGCTTTTATGTGCGCACCACCTGTGTGTGGTTGACCTTCGGTCACAATTTGCATTCAGTGACGATGAAAGCAAAAACTTTTGATGAAATGCGCGACGGAGTCCTGAAGTTTTTCTCGGGGCCCGTTGAGATGGTTCAACGGACCCAGTTGCGGGAATAGCCTACTTCAGATCAATAATACGTAGATCGATTTTGCCGGTTGGCTTTTTGTCAGCTCCCTGTTCGACACAGACGAAAGCCAATCGTGAAAACTGCTGCTCGTTCATCAGTGGCTGACGGCGCATTTGGCAATTGCGTGGAATGTCGATCGAACGCTCGATCGAGCTTTCCATCTGGCCATTGCTTTCAATCGTGTAGATCATCGCCGAGTTCGAAAAGATCTGACTGTTGTCGATCATCACGCCTGGCTGGCGATCTTTTGAAACCAGAACTGATTCAAAGCTTTGGCTGTAGCTGTAGCTTGGCAGGAAAGTCGAGCGATAGATCGGCGTCTTCGCATCAACCGCTTTGCCATTCCATTTTCCCATCGCACGCATATAGCGAGTGGTATCAGCGAAAGCTAAAATATCCGTGTCCGTCGTGTAGGTCTTCAGAACTCCAGTCAGACCTTCTTGCGCACGTGGGATTTCCAGCTTTGTTCCACCGATCTTATTTCCACGCAGAACCAGCGAGCGCGCCGAGGTGAAGCTGTAGATCGTGCTAAAGCCAGCTTCAAAGTCGATCGAACCTGGGCGTCCCAGATAAGTGACGTCTTGAACCTGGTGGCGATCCAAATCGACATCTTGCTTTGGCAAAGCTGTGATCTTCGCACCTTGGAAACGCTGGCTGAGATCACTGATGGTGATTCGGTACAACTGCACCAAAATACCGCGACCTTGGCTGACCAGAAGATCAAAGGATCCCTTGGCTGCATCCGCGTTTGTCTGTGGCAACAGACCAAAGATCTTCAGATCTTTTTGCACGCCCGTATCCAAAACTTCTTTCACTTCCGCCTCAGTCAACTGTTTGCGAACAGCTGGCTTGCTGAGAAGGAACGGGAAAGTGTCCTGATCCAAAGCTTTTTTCAAATCCGCATCGCTGATCAAAGCCTTAATCGCCGGCTTGTTCATGATGGCGCGCACTTTGTTCTCATACATAATACGACCCAAAGCTTGCTCTGGGATTGTTCCCGTCAAAGCACGAGTTACCATGCGAACGGCGCCAGAAACCACGCGTGGCTCGTAGTAATAAATACGATTGATCTCAGGATTTTCTTCCGTCGCTGGCAGACCGCGAGATGCAATTGTGTCTTCGGAAGAAACCGAGCCAATGCCTGCTTTCTTGCGGTCCGCTTCGCTGTCGAAACGGTTGCGAGTATCCAAACGAGGACTTTCACCGCGATTCCAGAAAACCGGAACGGGGATTTTCAGTGCTTTTCCATTTGGCAATGTCATTTTCGACAAAGCCATGTCCTTGATGCGGACGTAATCCGGAGTCGTCACATCGAAGTCCACCGGGAAGCGGTAAACCAGTTTCATATCCTGGTTCAGATAGAAGAATTCAAGTTTCTCTTTGCCGTCGGCTGTCGTGACGCCGGCAAACAGATAATCCGGACGGCCGTCGAAATCAAAATCGTCGGCGATCAAATTGAATCCGTCCCAAGGTTGCTCGATATCATCCAAAACGATGCTGCGATCTTTCAATTGACCGTTTTCCAAAGTCCAAACGATCAGCTCGAGCTTTGATTCTTCTTTCTTTTTCAGGAAAGACCAGTAGCGAACAGCCGAGGTCGGACGGGGCGAGCTGACGGAAACAAGTCCCGTTTCTTTCACTGCGTCTGTCCGAGTCAGTGGGTAAATCACTGGCTGCAAAGAATTCAAACCAGCTTTCAGAACCAGACTGCCTTTTTGAACGCGGCCTTTCACGTCAACTGAATAGCTGAAGTGGTGGTTGCGCTTCAGTGAATCCACTTTCGCCGTCACCAAGTACTGGGTCTCGGCGCCGGCAACTTTAGTTTGAACTGTGCTGACGATCTGGATACCAGATTCCAAAGACTGAACTTTTGGAGCGGCTGGCTGGCCTGTGCTGTTGTAAACGATCACAGGGAATTGGAAAGTCCGAGTGTTGACATCAACGGCCGCGTCCTCGATTTCTTTGATCAATGCGCGAGCCATGCCCGTCGACGTCAAAGAAACGGACTTGGCGATATTCAGCAATCCAAAGCTGACGTCCGGAGAGATCTTCTCCGATCCCAGCAACAGACGGTTGCGGATTTGATCAGCTGATTCGTTTGGATAGATCGCCTTCAAGATCGCAGCCGCACCTGATACGAATGGTGCCGCCTGCGAAGTTCCGTTTTTGATTTCGTAACCGCGAGGTCCGAAAACAAACGACATCAAAGTCGGCGGGATGGTGCTAAGGATCCCTTGGCCCGGAGCCAAAAGGTCGACGTGACCGCCATAGTTTGAAAACGGAGCCAATTTTCCATCCATTGAGATGGCGCCAACACAAAGAACTTCTTTGTAAGCACAAGGGAAAATCTGAGCATCGTGACCATCATTTCCAGAAGCGGCAACAATGATAATGCCGGCATCATAAGCTTTTTTGAAAGCTTGATGAACTTCGCGGTAATCTTCGGCACGCGGCCAACCCAGGCTCAACTGGATGACGTCGGCCTTTTGCTCGATCGCATCGTCGATGGCTTTGATAATTTTTGGCGTGATCAAGTTTGAAGAAGTCGAATCATCATCACCAATGACATCGTCATCTTCTTTGCGGTTACGAGATTCGTCGTAGACTTTCAGTGGCAGAATTTTGATCTTATTCGACATGCCGGAGATCCCGATGCCGTTATTCATTTTCGCCGCGATAATGCCGGCGATATGAGTTCCGTGACCCAAAAGATCATCGTAGATTTCAGCATCAGCGTCGGTGTAGTTCTTTCCAGGCAACAAAATGTCTTCGCCCAGATCTTCATGGCCTTCGGACGTGAAGACGCCGCTATCCATGACAGCGACGATTGCATCACGCTTCATTTCAGCGTCGAAATTGCGCCAGCCAATCTGAATTTTCGGATTGGAGAGGATCTTCTCATCCAGGTGCAAATCATCGAGCTTCGGAACAAAGGCTTGGCCGTTATTCAAAAGACCCCATTGGAAACCAAAATAAGGATCATTGACCGGAGCTTTCGACAGATCCGGATTGGGAATCAGATTCGATCGCAAAGTCATGTTCGCCGGCGGGTCCTTTGGAACCAGCGCCGATGGAACTTCGGCCAAAGCACCAAGGCTTGTCAGTTGGGCTGCCAGCAAGACTGAAAGGATGGATTTGTTTTTCATGATCTGCTCCTTATAGTGGGCTCAGCAGCCAGCTGATGAAAAGTTCACCGTTTGCAATACCAGTTTTGTCGATAATCGCGCCCATCGGACCAAACGGCTCGCCTTTGATTCCAATATTTCCAAGCGGGGTGGCATCAATCGCATAGCGACCTTTCGGATCGCCTTTGCGGAAGCCATCGTAGGTACCGGTCAGATAAAGATTCTGGATACCGCCGACCATCTTTAAAAGACCTGGGAATTCCAGCTTGTTCTGCAGGACTTCCATGATTTGAATAATGTCGTCAGCCGCTTTGTCCTGATCTTTCATCCAATGCTTGCGCAGGTCGCTCATCTTGATCTTCACGCGGATGCCCCAGCTATCTTTGGTGTCGACATCGTAATTCACAACTCGGCTTGTGCCGTAGTCAGCAAAAATCGCGTCAATCTGATCATCCGTCAGAGATCGCAGATAGTTGAAGGCTTCTTGATACAAGGTCACGCGAACCTGAAGATTGTAGAACTCGATTTTCTTCACCTGCGAAAGGTCCGGATACTTAAAGAGAACGGTTTGGAAGTGCTTCTTCAGTTCGGCGATGTGCGCTTCCGCATCCTCGCGGTCCTGCGACCAGCCTTTCCAGTTGTAGATCATATTGATCAGCATGTTATCCACACGCAGGCCCATCGGCGTCTTTTCTGACTCCAAGGTCACATGGCGGGAAACGGATTTTCCACCAATTGTATCGCCCGAGTTTCCAGATGTGTTGATCACAAATTCCAGGTTCGGATAGTGCTCGCGAAGCATCGCAGCTGTCGCGTTCACCAAGAAGGTTTGATAGTCTGGACCTTTGCGGTAGCCGTCGACTACACGGATATAGTCTTGGCTGACTCCGTCAGTTGACTTGACGCTAATACGATCGATCGAGTGTTCGCTTTGATAACGCCACCACAACAGATCGACCTTGAACTTGTCGTCATCGAAATTGTGTTTGATAACCATCGGCTTTTGCGTCGATTTGAAGTATTCGACACTGGCGCCTTTCAAAGCCGCAGAGACGGCCGTGATGCTATCAAAATACGAAGGATTTTTTTCGAGGTTTGAATCGATATTGTACTCGAAGAAATTGGTCGTGGTTGCGCCATCCTTAAAGCTCCAGTCAAAAGACAAGAGAGGAATTTTAGCCTGCAAGCCGAAGCCGATCGAGAATTCGTTGTACAGTGTCGGGTCAAAATAGATCTGAACCTTTTTGTCGCTCTTACGGAAGATATGCATTCGGGACATATCGACCAAACGGTCACGAGCTCGGATATAAGCTGAAATATCGTGCGTGAGACCTTTTGAGAGAATGATCGAGAAATCAGGTCCGATCGATGTCGACACCATCACCGATTCCCGAGGTGCAAACATGTCGTCGAAGTTCTTTGTCTGGGTTTCAAATTTCTTGTCCCACTCGGTTTTTTGCTCTGTCAAAGCTTTGATGCGTTCTTGAACTTTCTTTTTCTCTTCAGGAGTCGAGGCTTTTTGCAGGTCGCTTGCAGCTTGTTTCTGGCTGTCTTTGATCTGCTTCATTTCCTTTTGCAGTTCAAGAAGTTCGTTCAGAGGCCGGCGAGTCTGATGCTCATAGTACGGAACGATGATATTTTTGAATTTCTTGGTAAAGGCACCGATCATCGATTTGATTGGTCGCAGGTGTACCCAAGACTTGGTCACAACCAGTTTCGCGCTGGCGTGGATCGCCATTTTTGCTGGCAGGCCATCCCATTTTCCGGCGCGTCCCAATTCGCCACCGATCGTCAACGAGTCGGCAACCTGAATCTGGTTCTGAGCACCCATATAGTTTCCGGCGATGATATCGCGGTCCGGAACTGCGAACAGCTTCCAAACTTTTGTCGACCACAGCTTGCGCGGAATTTTTGGCATTTCTTTGGTCTTGATATATTGACCAAACTGCCAAGCGGAAAGATCGAGGTCGTGATAGATTTCAGCAATCGCCGCTTGATCTTTATTGTTCGGCAGACCGTTGTTGAATTTTGTGATGACATTACGAACGATATTGGCCATGACTTCGAATTTCGCCAAGCCCATCAGTTCCTCTGCGGACTGTGGAGAATCCGGATCGACCGAGCCAAACTGGCGAGCATATCCCGGCCATTTCTTGTCGACCGAGCCATCGGCCAATTTCTCGGTGTTGATCAGTTTTCCTTCCACTAGTTTTTTGCCATAAGAAGGAGTTTCGCTGATCGGAAGAAGCACAGATGTTTCAAACGCCGCATCTGGATGGCCTGATTCTTTATTCAGATTCAATTGCTCGCGAATGATATTTCGGCGAGAGATCAGCTTTTCCAAAAGCAGAATTCCAGCCTCGGTCGGGATCTTTGCGCTGGAAACAACTTCCGCCCAGTCTTGACGGCTGAGCTTCATAATCTTACGGGCAATCCAGCGGGCATCTTCGTAGCTTGGAGAGAACTGCTTGGAAGATTCATAGTTCAGGCTCAGCTGACCGTTAAAGATCTCGCCGGCTTTCCAGTCCGTCAGATTGATACTTTCAGCAGCGTGAGTGATCGCATAAGGGATATAAAGAGCATTCAAAACACGGCGGCCTTGAATGGTTTGCGCTGTCATCGCACCACGGGCGACGTTGAAAGTCGTATCGCGGGCACCTTCCATCACGATCACGTCTTGCAAAGTCAGCACTTCGCTTTCGAAACCTTCTTTGAGGTCGCCGCCATCGATAACCCAACGCTCGGGCTCGGTGAAGGTGTTATCAGCCAAATTTTTGATGAAGGATCTTCGCTCGAAATCGCTGCTAAAGCGGACTTTCACTGTCTTCAGGCGATCCATCAAAGGAATGTTGTAGCCGATTTTTCGCAGCAGGGTTTTTCTCAGCAGCAAGTTGTGGCCGATCAAATCCATACGAAGCTGGTATTTGTGAGTCTGTCCGTCCGAGCCTTTTTTGTTGACGATGATCGCGTATTTTCCAGTGGTCAGATCCGTTTCAGAATCATAGTCAACGATATCGCCATCGTCTTTGATATCCATGGCTTTCAAGTCGTTATAGAAGCCGCCGTCTTTAGGCTCGGCAAAATTATTGATATCTTGGAAAGGATCTTGGACGTGATACAACTTTTTGCGTCCGTCTTGTCCCTGGATCAAATAAGAAGTCGGATCCGGAGAAAGAGTCGAAATATCAAATCGCAGTTTCAGATCTTTACCACCACTGGCTTTGAACTTTTCTTCCGCATTTTTAGCGAGGTTGCAGGCTTCATCCGGTTGCAGGTTCTTGCCTTGATAGACGAGGTCGACCGCGCACTGGCGTTCAAAGCTCAAAGGAATGCTCCCAGGAAGGTCCTTTAAAGGGGCGACATCGGCCCAAGCCGGTTGCAGGCAAAGCGTCCCTAATAGCCATAAAAGGCGGTGAAATTTCATAGAAATCTCCTTCCGGGTTTAAACCAATCCTTCCATGCTTGAGCAAAGATGGGTCCACGAAATCCCTGGTCCACGAGGATTATAGGGATAGAAGGCAGGGGGCAGGGGTGGGGGGTGGAGGCCTAAAAAGTCAACCTGTCAAAGGAGTAGACAGGTTGTAATTACAGCCTTCTGCCGGCCATCCAGGCCGCCAGACAAATGTTAGGAGGGGATATGTGCACTCTCTTCCGTCGAAGACCAATAAAATGGTCAGGTGACCAATATAATGGTCTTCACTTGAAGAGCTTCTCTCTGCAGCCACGAGTAAGAGTGAAAATGAGAAAGAAATTGAGAAGACGAGAAGAGAGAGAATCCGTTTCTGTCTCCTCTTTCCCTTTCCCTTCTCCTTCCCTCTCCCTCTTCCAACAAGAGTCGGGCGGCCCCGAAGGCCGGGCGAAACCGGGGCAAAAAAAAAGGAAATAATTGCTATCGAATAAAGATAAAGAAATGGGGCACCGCCCCCATCAGGCAGGACGCCTTTTCCCCGAAGAACTTCGCGATCCGAAAAACCCCATGAGAAATCCCATGAGAAAGAGGAGAAACAAAATACAAAGGGCCAGCATTTCTGCCAGCCCTTCGGGTGATTCTGATTTTTACTTCGAATCGAAAAAACAGTCGAACAGTAATTACTGCTCTGTGAACATGTCGTCCATCAGCTTCTTAACGCCTTCAGACTTCATGCCAGTTTTTTGCTGAGCTTTTGCAAGACGTGCTTTCAAAGACTCAGTGTTTCCTGCTTTATCGTCAGCCAGAACTTCAGTGTATGAAGAACCAGTCAAAGATTTAGCAAAGCTGTCGAAACG
Source organism: uncultured Bdellovibrio sp. (assembly GCA_966211485.1). Taxonomy (GTDB): domain Bacteria; phylum Bdellovibrionota; class Bdellovibrionia; order Bdellovibrionales; family Bdellovibrionaceae; genus 21-14-0-10-47-8. Next base: position 237 of record CBIHPB010000097.1, on the reverse strand, counting down.
AGCTTGGTCGAAAGAACCTGGAGCTTGCTTAGACAATTCTGTTGAGTAACGAGCCAAAGACTTAGCAGAAGACTCGCTCATGCCGTATTCTTTGCGAAGTTTCTTTGCAGTTTTCTTGATTGAGATCATCTCTTGAACAGCAGCAACTTGGTCCAAGTCCATAGAAGCTTGAGTGTCCAATTCGAAAACTTTGCCAGTGACGTAGTCACGGTACTGGTTGCCAGTCTCAGGAATGAG
>CBIHPB010000096.1:0-11651 GCA_966211485.1 uncultured Bdellovibrio sp. | reverse complement strand
TGAGTTTGGATGCTCGCAATGCGGGTTACAAACAATTGGTCTTAAAGGCTTCAGGCAATGTTGGTATCGGAACTGCGGCTCCGTCTTCGGCTTTGGATGTTTCCGGCGCGTTGACGGCCCAGGGAATGTCATCAGCACCGGCTGTGTCCGATGTAAATACCGGTCGCATCTATTATGACTATGCTTCGAACAAATTTAAAATTTCGCAAAATGGCACGGCCTATGTTGATCTGGTCAGCTCGGCGAGCGGTGATGTTCTGAACAATGGAAATACTTTGGGTGCGCCGCTGACAGTTGGAACGAATGATGCTCAGCCATTGAAATTGGAAGTGAACAACACCACCGCCTTGACGATTTCTCAAAGTGGATATGTTGGCATCGGGACAAACAATCCATCTGCTCCTTTGGAAGTGACAACGATGTTGATGGCTGGTTCTACTGCTTACTCGGCGGATGCTGCCATCTATGCGACTTCGTCACAGGGTTATGGAATCCCGCTGGTTGTGCGCGGAAATGCGGGTGCGATGGTTCAGTTCAAAGATACTTCCGGCGTTTTGAAAGACTGGTCAGCTGGTATCTTGGATGACACTTCGGCCTTCACGATCTTCGAAAATCGCGGCATTGCGGTCAGTGCCGGTACCGAGCGATTCCGAATCGCGGCCGGTGGTAACGTTGGTATCGGAACGACTGCTCCGTCATCGGCCTTGGATGTGTCAGGTGCAATCACAGCCGAAGGAATGTCTTCGGCTCCAGGTGTGTCGGCTTCGAACACGGGACGCATTTACTACGATTATTCCGCAAACAAATTCAAAGTGTCACAAAACGGTGGCGCATACACCGATCTGGTCGGCGTTTCCGGCACGATTTCGGTTGGCCAAGGCGGAACGAATGCGACAAGCTTTGCGGCCAATGGAGTCATTGTCTCGAACGGCACGGGCTCGGCGCTGACAGCTTTGAACTGTTCTTCAGGACAAGTGATCACCTTCGATGCGTCGGGATACGCGATCTGCGGATCTGGTGGCGGCTCGAACTTTGCGAACGGCGGAAATTCTTTCGGCGCCGATGCGACTTTGGGAACCAATGATAACAAGGCATTGAACTTCGAAGTCAATAACACAACGGCCATGACCATTTCCCAAGGCGGCAACGTCGGGATTGGAACAACGAATCCTTCAGGAAAGCTCACCGTCAATGGAGGAGACCTCAATCTTATCAGCGGCAATGGAAGCGCAATTCAAATCATAGATGGCGCTGGATTCAGCAGTGTCCGCCTGAAAAACGGCTACAACTCGACTTGGTATCCTTCCCTGGATTTCGCGAACGGTGGTGCTTATGATACAACCCTGTATCGTGGTGGCGCCGGCATACTCCGAACTCCAGGTACGCTCGTTGTTGACAGCAAAATCGGCATCGGAGTTGCGTCACCATCGACAGCGCTGGATATCAGCGGTGCGGTGACAGCCCTTGGTATGTCTTCTGCTCCTTCTGTTTCCTCTTCCAACACGGGCCGCATTTACTATGATTACTCGGCCAATAAATTCAAAGTTTCACAAAACGGTGGCGCTTATGTGGATCTGATTTCTTCGGCCACCGGCATTTTGAATGGTGGTAACACCACGGGTGCAGATATCTCAATCGGTACGAATGACAACAAAGCTTTGGGTTTCAAAGTGAACAATGCGACGGCCATGACGATTTCACAAGGTGGATATGTCGGTATTGGGACCGCGACTCCGTCGGCCCTTTTGCATGTCTACCAGCCGGGTTCGCCTTACATTCCGGCCAAATTTGAGGGCAACTGCTCGGGATGTGTGGTTGAAACAATGATCGGGAATTTGGCGGGCATCACGGGTGGTTCGTCAGCCAAATTGACTTTCAACATCTCGGGACCTGGCCAAGTCGCTGGCGTCAGCGGTATCGGCACAAGCGCACAAGACGGAGCGCTGACTTTCACGACCTTGACAACCGGAGCCGGCACCGAAAAAATGCGGGTCGATAGCTCAGGAAACGTCGGTATTGGAACAACCTCGGCCCGTGCGAAATTGGATGTCAACGGAACCATCGCGACGAAAGCGGCAACTTCCAATGGATCTTCGACCATCGATGGCTCGGCCGGAAACATTCAGTACACGACGGCCAACTGCGGAGCTTTCCAGTTCAACAACTTAAAAGACGGCGCCAGCTACATGTTTGTGGTTCAGGGTGCGACGTCGACCACTTGCTCATTCACCGCCTACAGCGATGCGGGCTCGACAGCTCTCACTGTTCATATGCCGCCGGACCATGCCGCAACGACAGCTAGCAAACACACAATTTACAATTTAACCGTCGTGGGTACTCATGTTTACGTTGCGTGGACGCCTGGATACTAATTCAAAACTCAAAGCTCTGGGCTGCGGGACCTTGCTGGTTGCTTTGTTGCTCACTTTGCCCGAGGCGCATGCGCAATTCCCTGCCGGCTCGTTCTGGAAACGGCGGGTGTCGTCGATCAAATTTACAACCAGTGCGCAAACGATTTTGGCTGGTAACTGCTCGGGCGTTACCACGGTCGGCAATTACAACGCCAACAACGTGCTCACCAACGTTTCTTCGAACCTAACTGTCAATCTTTCCAGCGGCAGCGGATCGACCACATTTTATTCGGATATCAACTGTGTCGTTCCGATCACCAGCATCACCATTGCCAGCGGCACAAACTCGGCCAGCTTTTATTTCGTTAACACCGCAGTTCAGTCAATCACTCTCACCGCATCTGCCACCAATTACGCCAACGTCACTCAAAATGAAACCATCAACACCAACGGCTTTGTCTGGACCGGAGGTGGCGCCAATGCCTTGTGGAGCACGGGTGGAAACTGGTCGGGCGGTGTGGCACCTAGCTCTTCACAATATGCTTTGTTCGACGGCACTTGCGTTTCCAATTGTTCGCCAAACATCTCTGCCACGATGAGCGTCGGTGGTGTGCGCATGACATCCGCATATAGTGGAACCATCACCCAAGCCACGAACAGCGGAATCACCGTCTCACCAGGCGGGTGGTCGCAACAAGGGGGAACCTTCGTCGGGAGCAATGTTGATATCACGATCAGCGGAGGCGTCACCATCGCTGGTGGATCTTACACCACTTCCAGCGGCATCACGATTGTGAATGGCAGTGGCTATGCGCTTTTAAACTCGCCGACTTTCAACCAAAGTGCCGGGACACTGAGATTCTCGGGCTCCGGCAATTACACCATCACACCGGGCACCTATCATTACAATAACGTTGATTTCAATGGGAACGGCCCGGGACTGACGTTGAACGGAACCATGTATGTTGATGGCTTGCTGGGCTTTACGGCCTTCAATGCAAACGGACAAATCAACTCGGGAACCATCATCGCCACAAGCAATATCAACCTGTCAGGCTATGGCATGAAAGGAACTGCGATCGTCAAGGTCGTTGGAAATGCGGCTGGACAGACCATCACTGGCGTGTCCGGTGCCTTTATGCCAACTCTCAGAATCGAGGCTGGTGCAAACAATGTCACACTCAGTGGCACCGTTCAGCCTTGCAATGAATACACTGTGACTTCAGTTGGAACGTTGACGACAACAGGATCGACACTCAGCTTTGAAAACTATTGCCCGGCCAGCATCACTGTCGGAGCCGAGCATTACAACAACCTCACCTTTAAGGGTTGGGGCGACACTTACAATTTAAATAACGGCACGGTGTACGTGGATGGCACGCTTACTTTTGCAAGTCCCTACGCAGCCTTTGCAAATGTCAATTCGGGAACGATTGTCCTCACTGGAAATCTGACGACTGTGGACTATGGCAACAAAGGATCTGTCGTCGTGAAGCTTGTTGGAAATGCGGCAGGACAGACTATTACCGGACTTTCTACGGCCGCCATTCCCTCGATGCGAATCGAGGCCGGCACCAACAATGTCACTCTCAGTGGCACGGTTCGGCCGTATACGGAATACACTGTGAATTCGGTCGGCACTCTGACGACCACGGGCTCGACGCTGTATTTTAGTCAGTACTCTGGCACCAGCATCAAGGTCGGCACCGAGCATTACAACAATGTCAACTTTTCGTGTTTTGCGGAGACCTTCACTCTCAATAACACAACCATGTATGTGGACGGGACGCTCACGCTGGCCTGTTCGAATCTCGCAACTCTCAATTCCGGAACGATCCGAGCCTACGGAAATATTACGACGGGAGGCTATGGCATCTACAATGGAAACGCCGCCATTCAGATGGTGGGCGGTACGGCCGCGACCGTCACGCAGGCGAACTCCAGCGCCAGAATCCCAGGACTTGCGATCAACAAAACGGCTGGCACGACCGTGTCTTGGGGCTCGGCTGGATACCTGAACGCCACAGGACAAGGTCTCACTGTCACCTCGGGTAACGTGAATATGGCCGGGTACGCGCTGACAATCGGTACTGGCGGTCTTAGTCTTAACGGCAACACCATCACCAAAGGCGGTGGCGTGCTGACCGTCAACGGCACGACTGTTGGTACTGGTTCCTTATACGGCGGAACCGTCGCGCCTTAATTTTCATTTTTGTTTTCGTTTCGTTGCCACGTGGAAGTGAAACGAAGATGTGATCTAAACCGGCAACTTCGCCCGCAACTGGGTCGCAACCGAGAAGAAAGCCCGAGCCTCTGCCGAATCCGGATTGCTTTCGACAATCGGAATTCCAGCTTCACTCGAAAGACTGACATGTGGATTGAACGGAATCTCACCCAGCTTCTGAAGTTTCTTCGCATCCAAGTATTGATCCAGCTCGCCCTTCGGGAAGAGCTGAATTCTTTCGCCGCTTCCGGGGGCCAGCATGTAGGACATGTTTTCCACAACACCCAAGATTGGAACTGCGACTCGTGACCACATGTCGATCGCTTTTTTGGCGTCGATCAGCGCAATGTTTTGCGGAGTTGAAACAACCACCGCTCCGGCCACCGGAACTTTTTGTGCCAGTGAGAGCTGGATGTCGCCGGTGCCTGGAGGCAGGTCGACGATCAAGTAGTCCAGCTCGCCCCATTGAACATCGCGGAAAAATTGGTCCATCGCTTTGAACAGCATCGGGCCACGCCAAACCACGGCCGAGTTTTCTTCGATGATAAAGCCGATGCTCATCAAGCGCATTCCGAAGCGAACCAACGGCTGCAACTTTTGTGTCTCAGGACTGATGTCTGGTTTTTGGTTCAAAGCCCCCAGCATTCGCGGGATGCTGGGCCCGTAAATGTCGGCATCAAGCAGTCCGACCTTGGCATTTTTCGACAAAGCCAGCGCCAGATTGGTCGCGACGGTCGATTTACCGACTCCGCCCTTACCCGAAGAGACGGCGATGATGTGTTTCACGCCTGGAATGGGTTTTTGCTGGTCGAATGGATTGGGAGGGGTAAATGCCATAGTTCTTGAATCCTTTGTGTGCCCAACGGATAATGGAAACAAGATGTCTAGCCAAGCATTTTTCTGGGTCAATGTCGGCCTTGGCCTGTTATTAGTTTTGTTCTTCCTTTTAAAGAAGCGGGGGAGCCTTCCGCTTTTCACGCATTCAGTCGAAAATCGCTCTCAGATTCGCACAGAAAACCGCCCAATTGTGTTCATCTACAACGGCCACAACTTTGATGCCCACGAAGTGCTCGGAGTTGCCCGAAATGCGAGCATGGACTTGGTCGAGCAAACTTTCCGCCAAATTCTGACGCAAAAACGCGACGACCGCCTGTTTTTGGAGGCCGCCTACGCCGCCATTCAAGCTGAGAAAACCAAACCCGGCACCAAATGAAAAACGAATCAGTGCCCGCCGATTTCAGTTTGCCAGGTGGCGCCCGAATCTTTGGTGCTGACCTTTAAGACTGTGCCATTGGGAAAGGCTGCCGAGTGCACCAGAAATGAAACCTGGCCGGCGTTTGAAGATTGAATGTCAGTGAACTCAAAAGCTCGCTCGCCCAAAAAATTTTGAACTTTGCAGTCGCCGTAAACTTGCAGTCCTTTTTCTTTGTCCGACTTCTGCTGAGCCAGGCAGGCCTCGGTCTCTTTCGAGTTTTGCACAGCTAGATCGGCGGGGAGATGTTTAAAATCCCAGTAGGTAAACTGCCGGCAACCATCGAAAGAAATTGAAAAACGAGTTTCTGATTTGACGGCCAAGATTTCCGGTCCCAAGGGAAGGTAGGCTTTTTTCGCCAAGGCTGTCATGCGCTCGAGATCATAGTGAATGCGAGATCCGGATTCGCGCGGCATGGTGATCGCCGGAATCAAATTCCAACCGGCCTCGACAAAATCAAAAGGCCAAGCCTGAAAAATCGAGGTGTTGTTGGTGCGGCAGGCGACCGAGTAAACTTCGCCGACATAGTGAAGCGGAATGGACTCGTAACGGGTCACGAGCTTCAATTCGAAATTTTCATTTTTCAAAAAGACCATCTCGGCTAATTTGTGCCGATGCACCTGACAATACTGCCAATACATCGCTGCGAAAACGGCGAGACATCCAAGGCCTAAGTATTTCCAATTCATTCAGCGACTACTGGCAGGCCTGCGCCGCTTTATCCATCGCCGCGACGGACGACATCGTCTGACTGTAGCGCTGGTACATGCTCTCTAAGCATGAAAGATTCCCGCGATGAACATTTGCAACCGCTGTCGCCGAACGATCGGCCGCCGCAACTGAAGACAGACCCAGGTAGTATTTGCTGTAGGCATATTCAATCATATCCAGCTTGCCATCAGACGATGGGCCCGAGTGATCCGCCGAGCGATCCATGGCCGCCACACTGGAAAGACCCAAATAGTATTTGTCGTAAAGAGATTGGGCGACTTCGAGATCTTTAATCTTTCGGCAAGCTGCGATCGCACTGTCGGTTGCGGTCTGCGAACTTTGGCCCAGCAAATATTTTTCGTAGGCGTAATCGATGCACTCTTGATTGTTATGAGAGTCATCGGTCTGATTCAAAAGCGCGATCACATCTCGCAGTTGCTGTTTGGCATCTTGCAAATCCGAATCCGATGCCTGGGACGAGCGAGCCGCGTACTTCACTTGCTCGGCCAAATTGACGATTTCGTTGATATCCTGCTGAGTCGCCTGGGCCGAAAAGCCCAAACCCAAAACCAGGCCGCCGAGAAAAAAGAATTTCAAAAATTTCATGTTTCCCCCAAATGGTTAAAATCCACACCTTACGGTAGCGGACAAAAGGCGGGGGATGCCAGACAAAATTAAATGAATTCTATTTTCCAGCTGGGGGTGCGGACGCGGGGATCGGTTCTTGATACTTGGGCTTCAGATCGCCGCGATGACACATGTAGCAAGTGGCTTTCGGGCCCTTTTTGCCGTCCATTCCCGAGTCGATCAGGATTTGGGTCAGTTTCATATGCTCTTTGGCGATTTTGAACTCGACCTTTTTGTCCGAGCGGAAGTTTTCGGGATTGTGGCAGGTCGTGCAGTTCACGCCCAATTGGCGCGAGATAACCACCATGGATTCGCGCATCAATTCTTCGTCGCTTTTGATCTTGGCCGGAGTCTGAGCCAAAGCCCATGATGATGCACAGAAAGCAGCCATTAGAAAAACACGAGCAATCATTCTAACCCCTTGTGATATCTGAATTTTAGCCACATGAGTCCCGCTGTGCCAAGCTCGATTTTTTTTGACAGTTTTAGGGTCCAAAGTTAACCCTAATAAAGCTTCATTTTCATTCTGAGAAAAATTAAATAAGAGAAAAAGCGACGAAAGGGATTTCATGTCTGCGACCAGCACCCCACAAATCCGTAAATTGACCGATCTGGCGACACTTGTGTCTTTGAGCAAGCGCCGGGGATTCGTTTTCCAAAGTTCCGAAATTTACGGCGGATTGGGAAGCTGCTGGGATTACGGTCCGCTGGGTTCATTGATGAAGTTGAACGTCAAGCGCGCCTGGTGGAATGCGATGACTAGACGGGCAGACATGTGCGGTTTGGATGCGGCGATCTTGATGCATCCAACAGTTTGGAAAGCTTCCGGCCACGTCGATGGTTTTTCCGATCCATTGGTGGATTGCAAAGACTGTAAGACTCGTTTCCGTGCCGACAACACGGACTCTTACCTGAAAGAAAAAAAGTGTCCGAACTGCGGATCGAAAAATCTCTCCGAGCCCCGCAACTTCAACCTGATGTTCAAAACCCATATGGGTCCTGTCGAAGATTCGGGTGCAGTCGTTTATCTGCGTCCGGAAACAGCGCAAGGTCACTATGTGAACTTTCTGAACTGCCAGGCGTCGACTCGTTATAAAATTCCATTCGGAATCGCGGCGATCGGTAAATCATTCCGAAACGAAATCACGCCCGGAAACTTTATTTTCCGCACGCGTGAATTCGAACAGATGGAAATGCAGTATTTCGTCAAACCAGGCACGGACGAGCAATGGTTCGAAACGTGGAAAGAAACCCGCTGGAGCTTCTACAAGCGCTACGGCATCGACATGAACAACCTGCGCTTCCACCCGCATGGCCCGACCGAGCTCGCTCACTACGCGAAAGCGGCCTTCGATATTCAGTACTTGTTCCCAATGGGCTGGAGCGAGCTGGAAGGAATTCACAACCGCTCGAACTTCGATCTGACTCAGCACACGAAATTCTCTGGCAAGCAGCTCGAGTACTTCGACGAAGCGACGAAAGAAAAATACATTCCATTCGTGATCGAGACCGCAGTTGGTTGCGATCGCCTGTTCCTGACTTTCATGTGCGATGCTTACCGCGAAGAAGTCACAGTCGACGAGAAGGGTGCGGAAGATGTTCGCGTGGTTCTGGGATTCCATCCGGAAATCGCACCGATCAAGGCTGCTGTTCTTCCGCTGTCGAAGAAACCAGAGTTGCAAGGTGTTTCTGAGAAATTGCGCGATACCATCGCCGAAGAGTTCGATGTTCTGTATGACGAGAGTGGTTCGATCGGAAAGCGGTATCGTCGTCAGGATGAAATCGGGACTCCGTTCTGCGTGACTGTCGACTTTGATACTTTGAATGACAATGCAGTGACGATTCGTCATCGCGATACGATGAAGCAAGAGCGTATTCCGCTCGATAAGGTGAACGATTATATCGCTGCAGGGATTCGGAGATTCTAAAGGTACCTGATTCCTTTTAGTGCTTCAGTGCGTAAGGGGAATGTGGGCCGTGCATCCTGCAATCGGGGCGCGATAGCCCCGACTGGCAGGACGCAAGGTCCCCATGGCAAAAATAAAACTGAGGTTCTAACAACCCAAAATATTCTTCAAAGGAGACTGAAGGATGCAAACCACATCACAAACAAGCCAAGGAACAAAAACTCAGATTCCTTCCAAGTTTGTTTATTTTTTCGCGGCCGGAGAAGCCGAAGGCAATGCCGGGATGAAAACCATCCTGGGCGGTAAAGGTGCGAACCTCGCTGAAATGACAGCGCTGGGTTTGCCGGTGCCTCCGGGCTTTACCATTTCAACCGAAGTCTGCACCCACTATTACGAAAATGGTGGCGCCCTTCCGGACTGGGTTCGTCCCTCTGTCGAAGCCGCGATGAAGCGGGTCGAGCAGAAAATCGGCAAAAAATTCGGCGATGTCGCCAATCCACTTTTGTTTTCAGTCCGCTCGGGCGCGCGTGCTTCGATGCCCGGGATGATGGACACGATTCTCAATCTCGGCCTGAATGATCAGACAGTCGAGGGCCTCGCTAAATCTTCGAACAATCCGCGCTTTGCGTGGGATTCTTATCGCCGCTTTATTCAGATGTATTCGGACGTCGTCATGGGGATGAACTCTTCCATGCTCGAAGTCACCCTCGAAGATCTGAAAGATGAAAAAGGCTACAAGCTGGATACCGAGATGACCGTCGAAGATCTCAAGCATCTCTCGAAAAAATTTAAAGAGCTGGTCCGCCAAAGCACGGGCCAGATTTTCCCAAGCGATCCATGGGAACAGTTGTGGGGAGCGATCTCAGCTGTTTTCAAATCATGGAACACGGCTCGTGCCATCACCTATCGCGAGCTTCATGATATCCCAGCCGCCTGGGGAACAGCGGTCAACGTGCAGTCCATGGTTTTCGGAAACATGGGCGACGATTCGGCGACCGGTGTGGCCTTCACTCGCGATCCATCGACCGGCGAAAAGAAATTCTATGGCGAGTTTTTGATCAATGCCCAAGGCGAAGACGTGGTGGCGGGAATTCGCACTCCACAGCCGATCACCAAAGAAGCAGCGAAAGCTTCAGGCCTCAAATCTCTCGAAGAAGCCATGCCGGCCTCTTACGCGCAGCTGGTTGAGATCTACAAAAAATTGGAAAAGCACTACCGCGATATGCAGGATATCGAATTCACGATTGAAAAAAACAATCTGTGGATGCTGCAAACCCGAAATGGAAAGCGCACAGCCAAGGCGGCACTTGCAATCGCCTGCGACATGATCGACGAAAAGCTAATCAGCGAAGAAGAAGCATTGCTGCGCATTGATCCAGCCTCCTTGGATCAGCTTCTGCATCCGACTTTGGATCCAAAGGCCGAGCGCAATATTTTGGCCAAAGGTTTGCCTGCAAGTCCGGGCGGCGTTTTCGGGCAGATCGTTTTTAGCTCGGAAGAGGCGGTCGAGTGGCGCGAAAAAGGCAAGAAAGTCATTTTGGTGCGAGTTGAAACTTCGCCAGAAGACATTGCCGGAATGGTCGCAGCCCAAGGTATTCTCACCACTCGTGGCGGGATGACCTCACACGCTGCAGTTGTGGCGCGCGGAATGGGAAAATGCTGTGTCGCTGGTTGCGGTGATATTGATATCGACTACCGAAACGAAACCATGAAGGTGAAAGGCTACGTCTTGAAAAAAGGCGACATCATCACCCTGGATGGCGGAACCGGTGAAGTGTTCATGGGCGAAATCAAAACTGTAGAGCCCAAGCTGGACGGAACTTTCGATCGCGTGATGAAGATGGCGGACCGGGCCCGCAAACTTAAGATCCGCACCAATGCCGATACGCCGAAAGATGCGGACACGGCGAAGAACTTTGGCGCGGAAGGAATCGGTCTTTGCCGGACCGAGCACATGTTCTTTGGGGCGGACCGAATCGATGCGGTTCGTGAAATGATTTTGGCCGAGAACAAAGACGAGCGCGAACGAGCACTGACAAAACTTCTGCCAATGCAGCGAGCGGACTTTGCGGCTTTGTTTAAGATCATGAAAGGCTATCCAGTGACGATTCGTCTTTTGGATCCGCCATTGCATGAATTCGTGCCTCACACAGATGAAGAGATCATCGAGCTTTCCAAACGCATCAACCATGATGTCGAACGACTGCGCTCGAAAGTTCGTGGCTTGCATGAATTCAATCCGATGCTGGGTCATCGCGGTTGCCGATTGGCGATCACTTATCCTGAGATCTACGAGATGCAGGTGCGTGCGATTGCCGAAGCAGCCTGCGAAGTGATTAAGACCGGTGAAAAGCTGATCCCTGAAATCATGATTCCTTTGGTAGGCATGGAAAAAGAGCTGGAAATCCTGCGCGCTTTGACCGTGAAAACAGTCGAGAAAGTGCAAAAGGAAAAGAACCAGAAATTCGAATACATGGTCGGAACCATGATCGAACTTCCGCGCGCCGCTGTGACTGCGGATGCGATTGCCGAGCACGCCGAATTCTTCAGCTTTGGAACCAACGATTTGACTCAGACAA
>CBIHPB010000095.1:0-11653 GCA_966211485.1 uncultured Bdellovibrio sp. | reverse complement strand
TTACTTGGGTGGAACTGTTCAGGTCATTCCGCATATCACCGATGAAATCAAAGCGCGTGTCTATGAAGCGGCTCAGGGATCCGAAGTCGCCATCGTGGAAATCGGTGGAACGGTGGGGGATATCGAAAGTCTTCCGTTCTTAGAGGCAATTCGCCAAATGCGAGTCGATGTTGGCCATGAAAATTCCATGCTGATCCATGTGACCTATGTTCCGTATATTGCGGCGGCGGGCGAGTTGAAGAGCAAGCCGACTCAGCACTCGGTGAAAGAGTTGCGTGAGATTGGTTTGCAAGCTGATATTTTGGTTTGCCGGACTGAAAAGCCAATGGATCAGAATTTGAAAAAGAAAATTGCCCTGTTCTGTTCGGTGAAGCCCGAGTGCGTGATCAGTGCTCCGGATGCTTCGACGATTTATGAAGTGCCACTGGTTCTTTCCAAAGAAGGACTGGATGAAATGGTTTTGCACCGTTTGCACCTGGATGCTGGCAAAGCCAATCTCAAAGGCTGGGAAAACATCGTTCGTCATGTGAAAAAGCCAGCGAAGACCGTTCGTATTGCCGTTGTCGGCAAGTATGTTGATTTGAAAGAGTCTTACAAGTCCCTGCACGAGGCCATCGTGCATGGTGGGATTGCCAACTCCAGCGAAGTCGAGATCGTCTACGTCGACTCGGAAAAGATCACCGATAAGAATGTGGCTCAGGCGCTTTCCAATGTGCAGGGGATTTTGGTTCCGGGCGGCTTTGGTTCGCGCGGGGTTGAAGGCAAGATGGTCGCGATCAAGTATGCTCGCGAAAAGTCTGTTCCGTTCTTTGGAATTTGTTATGGCATGCAGCTGGCGGCGATCGAATTTGCTCGCAATGTTTGCGGGATTAAAGATGCAACCAGCCGCGAATGGCATGACGATAAAAAACGTGGTGGCAACTTTGTCATCGATATCATGACCGAGCAGCGGGATATCACCAATAAGGGTGGAACCATGCGCCTGGGTGCTTACAACTGTGCGATCAGTTCGCATTCGAAAGCTTACCAAGTTTACAAATCGAATTTGATTTCCGAGCGTCATCGCCATCGCTTTGAATTTAACAATAAGTTTAAAGCGCTGTTTGAAAAGCGCGGGATGAATGCTGTCGGTATCTGCAAAGAACGCGACCTTGTCGAGATTGTCGAGCTGGTGGATCACCCATGGTTTATCGGGGTGCAGTTCCATCCGGAATTCAAATCAAAACCATTGGATCCGCATCCGCTGTTCACTGGATTTGTGAAAGCAAGTCTGAAGCGCAAAGATCTGGCTGAGGGCTCACGCGCGGCCAGGATTAAAACTCAGCAAGTTGAAACCTATTTTGAGAGCTAATAATTCATGAAAATTTCTGCGATCGAGCGCGCTCGACTGGTGTTAGATATTGAAGCGCAGGCCATTCAAGGTCTGCGCGATCGTTTGAATGAGACTTTCTCTAAAGCGGTTGATCTATTGGCCGGTTGCCAAGGCAAAGTCATTGTCACGGGAATCGGAAAGTCCGGACAGATCGCGCGGAAAATTGCGAGCACTTTTTCTTCGACGGGGACTCCGGCGGTGTTTATGCACCCGGCGGAAGGTTCGCACGGGGATTTGGGTGTGATCGGTAAAGAAGATATCGTTCTGGCCTTAAGCTACGGCGGTGAATCGCCCGAGCTGAATCCGCTTTTGACTTATGTCGCGCGAAAAGGAAACCCATTGATCGCGATGACAGGCGGACAGAAAAGTTCGCTGGCACAGGCAGCACGCCTGGTGCTGGATGTGTCGGTGTCGCGAGAGGCTTGTCCTTTGGAGCTCGCTCCGACGGCCAGTTCGACTGCGACTTTGGCGATGGGTGATGCTTTGGCGATGGCTTTGATGGAACAAAAGGGATTCAGTGCCGAGCAATTTGCCGAGTACCATCCAGGTGGAAGCCTTGGATTTAAATTGAGTCGTGTGAGCGACAACATGCACACAGGTCCAGGATTTATTTTGGTCAGTGAGGATACTCCGCTTCGCAAGATTTTCTCTTTGATGAGTCAGAAAGAAACCCGCGGGGCTGCGGGGATTATCGATGCGGCTGGGGATCTTTTGGGGATTATCACAGACGGTGATATCCGTCGTCGCTTGGAGTTGAATGCCGATCCTTTGGCGGGTGTGGCCCGCGATATGATGACACGCAATCCGCGCACCGTAGATGCGGGCGAGATTGCCGAGAAGGCGCTGTTCATGATGGAGCAATTCCGTATCAACTTGTTGTTTGTCTTGGATGCTTCGGCATCTCAGCCGAAAAAGCCGGTGGGTGTGATCCACATTCACGATTTGCTTCGCAACAAGGTTCGCTAATGAAACTGATCTCACGCTCGGCCGTCATCGGTGGGCAAAGCCAAAGAACGTTTAGGTTCGGCAAACGAGCTGTATTGCTCTTTGAGAAAGATGCAATTGGGCACCACAAGAATGCGGCCGCTCTCTCGAGGGATTAGGCCGCCAATTTTGGTTTGTAATCTGGATTGAAGAACTGAGGCGGAAACTTGGCCTTGATCGAAGCGCTTTCCTCGATAAAGCGAGGAAGATAGCCAGTCGAAACGATGCCATCGGTTTCGGACCATTTGAAGATGGTTTCCGTGTGATATTTGTCCGGTGTACGCCCTAGGACTTCGATGATCTCGGTGACTCGGCGTTTGCCGTCCGCTCCGCGGCCGACTTGCACCACAAGGCTGAGAGTGTTGGCGATGTCAGTCTGAATCATCGATAGAGGGGCATCGATCGCCGAGCGAAGAATCATGGATTCCAATCGGCGAAGCGCATCCTGAGCCGAGTTGGCATGCATGGTGGTCATACTGCCTTCGTGGCCCGTGTTCATTGCCATCAACATATCAAACGCTTCCGCACCACGGCACTCGCCGACGATGATTCGATCGGGACGCATGCGCAAAGCATTTTTCAAAAGCACGTCAGTCTGAATCGGTGTTTCCGTCGAAGACGAAGCACGTGTTTCCAGACGCACGAGATTTTTCGTATTGATTTGAATTTCAGCGGTGTCTTCGATGGAGACCACGCGCTCGCGCGGGCTGATAAACGAAGTTAGAACGCTCAAGACCGTCGTTTTACCGCTGCCGGTTCCGCCACTGATGACCAGATTTTGTCGACTGGCGACGGCTTGATTCAGGAAGTAGATACATTTTTCGTCGACGGTGCCAGCTTTGATCAAAGTTTGATGATTGAAGTTGGCAACGGAAACTTTTCGGATGGTGATGCATGGACTTTCAAAGGCGATCGGAGGAATCACGATATTCAAGCGTGATCCATCTGGTAGGCGGGCATCAAGATACGGCGTTTTTCGGTTAAGTTCTTTTCCAAGAACTGCGGCAAGTGACTGCACGAAGCGAGACAAGGCTTCGGCGTTTTGGAATTTGTAGTCGGCAGTTTCGATTTGGCCATTGCGCTCGATGAAAATGCAATCCCATCGATTCACCATGATTTCGCTGACAGACTTGTCCATCAGGTATGGTTTTAGCGGACCCGCTTCTTGTTTCCAGTCGTTGCTGGTCGAATGGGTGCCTGTATGATCAGCCATACGAATCTCCCGTTAAATTCACTCATTTAAACATCGGTTGAAATTTACGAGGGGTTGAGATGGTGCAGGAGATTCTAGTCCCTGGTCAGCGACCCAAGCCGGGCGAAAGTCCACGCGATGTCCGCGTGGTTTTTCACGGCTTGAGGTTGGTCTTGTCGGACGACAAAAAGAAACTGGCCCTTCGATTTATGATCTTTGATAGATCGGGTCGAAGGGCCAGCCAAGAAAGGTTTTAGAGAAGGCGCAACCGAAGTTGCGCCCAACATTTTAATGCAGAAGTCCCAGGAAGTTTGCACGAGCAGAGGCGATCTGATTTCCGAGGTCAGCAATTTGCTGATCCAGTGGAGCACGCTCGGCGGCCAGAGGCTGGATTTTTGTTTCCAGAACCTGAGCTCGCTGATCCAGGGCGACGACTTGGGCTTCCAAAGCCTGGATGCGGTTTCGCATGTCGGCCTCGATCTGAATGTTCTGTTGCAGGCGCGCTTCTTGAGAAGCTTTTGCTTGCTGAGTTTGGCTTAGGTTCGCTTGGTCAGCTCGCAATTGGGCACCTGTGTTTTGCACGGCCGCGTACTTGCGATCCCAGTCGGTTGCGGCCTTGAAGTTGGCCAGTTCACGCTCGAGACGATCCACATCGTATTGTGCTTGTGTGATGTCGTTTTGAACTTGGTAGCGCTCGCTTTGCAACTGGCGCTGTTCGTTCTGACGGCGAGGCAATTCGATATTGTGGATCTGCGAGATGCGGCGTTCGTCGCGATCGATGGAATCTTCGATATCGTTCACACGGCGGCGAGCTTCGTTCTCGCGGTTCACGAGATCCTGGTAATGACTTTGAACTTCGCGGTCGACGTCGCGCTCGATTTCATTGCGGCGGCTGTCGATGTAGCTTCGGCGGGCACGCAGCTGGCGTTGAGCATCGACGATGCTGGCCAGGTCCGAGTTCGCCTGATTGACGGCGGCTTGCTGAGCCGAGCAATCTTGTCCAGCCACTGATTGGCACTGAGCGAGCTCGGCCTGTTTCTGGTCGCGGTTGGCACGAGTGGCATCGACCTGACGATCCATTTCAGGCATCTGGTGATCGAGATCGCGCGCTTCCTGATTCAGATTGTTGTACTCGGTGTTTTCGTTCAGCTTGCGGTCGCGCTCGTAAGAAACATTGTAGTTGGCGCGCTGCTGTTCGGCTTGGCGCAAGCGGCTGACGGCTTGGTCGCGCTCGTAACGCTTGTCTTGAAGGCCGCGCTCGAGACGGTCGGATTCGTATTGAAGCGAGCTGATTTCTTGATCCAGCGTTCGCAGGCGCGAGTCGATTTGTGACAGGCGATTTTGCGCTTGTGACAAACGAGTTTCCGCGTTGTTGAGGTTGGTGGTAATGCGATTGTACTCGGGAACATGCGGAGCCAGCGTGGCTTGGGCTTGATCATAAGCTTGTTGAGACGCTTGCACCTTCGCTTGCAGAGACGGAATCAAAGCCGTCAGGCGAGCAATCTCAGCACGTGCATCGACTTGCGCTTGGCGAGCATCGGCCAGGCGTCGGCGGCTGTCAGGAAGATCCACGTTCTGAATTTGATCATGAGTCGCGCGGTTTTGCTGAAGCTCATCAATGAAGGGCTGATATTTTGCCAAAACTCGAGCGAGATCGGCTTTGGTTGCCTGTTGAGCGATCAGCTTGGCGTAAGCGCCGTGATAAAGACTGCGAAGCTGAGCTGTTTTTTCAGTCGCGATCTGGGTTCCGTCGATTTGGTCTGGAGCCTGGTTGACGAATGTCGATTCGAATTCCGCGTTGATCAGAGGCGCACCCTGATTGCAAGTTCGCTCCATCTCGGCCAGAATTTCTTTGGCTCCGCGGCCCTTGATCGGGAAGTCGATATCTTTGCGGCCACCGTGACCGTCGATTTCGATGCGATCGCCGTTTTTCAGTTGGTTCAGCAGGGCTGTCAGATTTTTGGGAACTCCCCAGAAAGTTTGAACGTTGCCGTCGGTGTTGAGGTGAGAAAAGTTAACTGTCGATGGCACGTCTGTGATGTGTGCAACGAAGCCTGTGTTTTCGCGTTTGTTTTTTTCAACGCGCAGAAGAATTTCAACCGGGCTGTTCGGGTTGTTCTTCGTCTTTGTGATTTCCAGATAATAGATCTCGGATCGGAAAGCGCCTTTGTCCATCGCAGAAGCGACGCAGACAGTTCCGTTATTTAAGGCGCGTTCGGATAACGACCAATCTTTGACTTCTAGAATCGGATCGGCATAGCTGATGGCGCCGGTCAGGAGTGTGGCTCCTAGGACCAAGCTTGGCATCAAGCGTTTTGACAGGATGTGGTTTGGTTTCATTTTTCCCCCTCGAAGGTTTTTGGTTCGAACCGAAGCCATGAATAAGCAACGGATGGGCCAGCGACTTCATTTGGATTTTGGAGACAAAGTGATACTGCGATTCACAGATTTGGATTTGCGGCTTGATACCGACCAAGGTCTGTAAATCTATTGGGAAAGTTTTAACCAGCCTTGCCCTGGGTTCACGGACCTCGTCAGAATGAGAGGGTGGACGCAAAGCTCAAAAAAATTAAATTGCTGATTATGGATGTGGATGGGGTCTTAACGGACTGCCGCGTCTTTTATGATTCCGACGGTCACTGGAAGCGAATGTTTTCGATTCGCGATGGTTATGGCATCACGCGTTTGATGGAGGCTGGTTACAAAACAGCGGTCATCACCGGATCCAAATCCATTGATATCGAGAAGCGCGTGCAGGGTTTAGGGATCAATTACTTTTTTCAGGGTTCGACGGACAAGATTCCGGCCTTCCAACAGTTGCAAAAAGACACGGGCATTTTGCCTGAAGAGATGGCCTACATCGGCGACGATCTCTTCGATATTCCGCTGTTGGAAAAAGTGGGATTTGCCGCGACCGTTCCCGAAGCCATGGAAGACGTGCTTGAGGTCGTTGACTATGTGACGAAGCGACCGGGCGGCAACGGAGCGGTCCGCGAGGTCTGCGATTTTATTTTTAAGTTCGGTGCTTTCAGCGGAAAGTAATTTGATAAGTGAGTGCAACCAAGGATTGGCAGCTATGAATCGAAAATTTGCGAAACTGGGATGGATTGCTTTCTTCACGTCACTTTTGGTGCTTGTCCAAACGATGGAAGCTCGAGCTGCTGAGACTATGGACATCCAAGAAGACGAGTTGGCTCAGGAAACGGTTCTTCCGAAGTTCGATCGTCCTGAGGCCACAAAGCATCGTAACATAACAACTGAAAAGCGATTCGAGTTCGGCGGTTATTATGGATGGAATATCCTTGAGCCGATCTTGAACCAAAGCAAAGTCGGCTTCAATGCCGGTTACCATTTGAGCGAGCAGTCAGCGATTATGCTGAACTACGCGCAGTGGCAGTCGGGATTGAACACTCAGTACACGGATGGTCTTGCGGGCGGTAGCAACAATCTGGATTTCAATCGCTCGCCAAAATTGAAATACTCGCTGTACGGTCATTACGAGTGGAAGATCTTCTACGGAAAAATCAGCGTGACTAAACAGGGTGTCGTGAATCTGTCGACCTATCCGATCTTCGGTGTCGGGACGACTGCTTACGAGCACAAAAATTATATGGGCGCAGATGTGGGGATCGGACAGAAGTTCTACTTCGGAAAGTCAGTCGCATTGCGAGCCGATTTCAAACTGCAATACAGTCAGAAGCCAAGCCCTTTCCTGCAGGGCAAGATGAAGCCGACGGATTTGCCGGCTCCGCAGCCAGGAGACTTCCAGGATAAATGGGATCTCGGCACCATGCTGGAGATCGGTGTGAGCTTCCTGCTTTAGAGCGGGGGTTTGCATACACTGATCCTGGTAATCGAACACATACTGAAAAGCGAAATGCGCATTTGCATTCCTGGTGCAGTGCTCGCCAACAGAGCGCAAAGCGTGTATGAAAATTCGCGCAAAGAGTGTCACCAATTTCGAATAAAGCGTGAGCATAATATTTTTATATTGACGGACTTTTCGATCTCCTAGCGTGCTGGCTGGCGAGTTTAAATTCTGATTTTCAAAATAATTTTGAATTGTTTTATCGCGCTTTGGGGCGAATCCTCTGCGTGCGTCTGGCGCTCGATTTGATTTGCGTTAGGTGGCTCGTTGAAAAATTCAATTTAAAACCCGTGATAGAAGATCTGTGAAAAGTGAGCTGTGTGGTGAAAGTCCATACAGCGGCTCATGTTTTGAGGAGAAAAAATGCGACAGACTTCGTTTGGGTTTTTGAAAGATTATAAGAAAGAGTTTGGCGGATTGCTTTTGTTGGGTCGGCGGAAATCGAGGCGGCCGCTTTCGGTGAAGGATCCGATGCATTTGGTGCTGAAGGCGAATCAGAAGGGTGTTTTCAATCCGGGGAATCGCAATCTGCAGCGACTGATTCGGCGGACGGCTCGAAAATTTCGGATTCAGCTCTACGATTTGGCGGTCAATTGGTCGCACATACATTTTTTGATTCGAATTCGTGAGCGTCAGGATTACGTGCGATTTGTTCGAGCGCTGACTTCGCTTTTGGCTCGAGCTGTTTCACGAGCGCGTGGTGGGAAGAGCAAACTCTTTGCCCTTCGCCCCTTTTCTCGGATTTTGAATTGGGGGCGCGATCTTCGTCGGGCGTTTGAGTATCTTTCGCTCAATCAACAAGAAGCATTTGGGTTGGTGATCAGGAAAAAGAAAAAGCGGTCGGATCCGAGTGGTTCGGTCAAGCGGCGGAAGAAACAAGATCCGGCCGGTGTGAAAAGTGGTTGAGTGGCTTGGGGCGAAGGGTCTGCGCGAATCGAGCGGCAGTGTTGGGTGCGTGGTTTTTCGCCACCCACAGAGCGGGCTCGACGAAGATCCAGTCGGGTCCGGTCTAGTTTCGAGTGGAGTTCCTACAACCTGTTAAAAAAATTGGATATTTTAAGAAGTGGTAGTTGAAGGATGTGAACATGCGAAAAGGTTTTCTTCTTAGTACGGCATTGTTCGTTTTGATTCACTTTATTGCGCAGCATTCTTGGGCGCAAGAAGAGGACGTGGGCGACACGTCGTCGGATGTTGATCAAATCGAAGCGGAACTTGAAAAGCGCACGGCCAAGCCTCCAGTGCAAGAGCCGGCTGTTGTCGAAAAAGACGAAAAGCTTGAAGACTTTTCGGGACTTGGAAAGCTCGCCCCCTTCAGCGAAGTTTCCGTTCTGCAAAGAAAATTTCTTCCCAAGACCGGCCGCTTTCAACATTAAGGCGCCGGCGCGAAAGTTTTGAATGTTGCGTGGTTTTTTGGTATGGGCGCCGATGTTCGTGGTGCTTACCATCTCACCGAAGCCTGGGCTGTCGAGCTGCAAGGTGTTTTCCTTTCGAATTCAAAACGTCAATCTGTTGATGATCTGGAAAAACAGCACGGGGTGAAAACAGATTCCATCATCACTCCAAAAGGTTATATGGGCGGCTCGATCATGTGGTCGCCGATTTACGGAAAGATGGGGCTTTTGAATCGCCGGATCATTCCGTTTGATATGTACTTCCAATTGGGCGGAGGCTCGACGACGGTCGACGGCGGAACGGCCGGCAGCACTATGCACTTTGGACTTGGACAAATCTATGCGCTTTCAAAAGGCATGGGCTTTCGCTGGGATTTTTCTTGGAACAGCTTCAGCGCGACACCAACGGGTGGATCGGCTCAAGGGTTTAACAATCTGTTGTTGAGCGTGGGCATGAGCTTCTTCTTTCCGGAGGCGAAATACCGATGAAAAATTCATCCTTCTTCGTCAGTGCAATTCTCAGTGCGATGTTGATCCTGGCTCCGCAAGCAGGTTACTCGCAAGCGTCCAACCTCTCGAGAAAATCGACGGGAGCGAAGGCTGCAAAGCCAGCGGCGAAAGCTCAGACAAAAGCACAAAGTGCACCTAGTAACACTCGCGGTTGGGCTCCATCGGCCAGAAAAACTTCGCATCCAACAGCCAACAAACAGCCGAGCAAACCGACAACAACCGTTTCGCCAGCCAGCCAAAAACAATTGGCCGATGCGCTGACGATGGTTCGCAATGGTCAGTACGATCAAGCGGCTGTTCGCCTGTTCGCGCTTTCTCGGAAGCCCGACTTGGTCGATGAGAAAATGCAGATCAAATACATCCTGGGTGTTTGTCTTCTCGAGCTGAACTTCAATCAGATCGCTGCCTTTCAATTTGTCGATGTCATCCGAAATGGTGACAGCAAGTACACCAAGCAAGCGATTGAAAAGCTGACCATCGCTGCCGACGAGCTGGGCGATGACTCTTTGCTGACTTACGCGATCACCAAAGTTCAGGTCGACGATTTCCCGGACAAATACAAAGACATGATCTTTTACCGTTTAGGTGAGATCAAATTGAAGAACGGCCAATTCGCCGAGGCCGCTCAAGCCTTCGCCAAAGTCGGCGCCGGCAGCCGGTACGCGACTCAGGCGAAATTCAATCGCGGACGAGCTCAGCTGGAAGCCAACCAGCCCAACGAAGCGCTGAAGTCTTTCCAAAGTCTGCTATCGACCCGAAGCACAGCCAGCGTCACCGACACCAACCGTGTGGCGGCGGAACTGGCCATCGCCCGAACTTATTATCAAGCGCAAAACTGGGATCAGGCCATCGAGTGGTACCGCAAAGTTCCACGCGACACCGAATTCTGGCACGCAGCTTTGTTTGAAGAAAGCTGGGCCTTCTTGCGAGCCGCCAGATTCCGCTCGGCACTTTCGAATTTCCAATCTCTGCATTCGTCTTATTACGAAGAGTTTTATATTCCGGAATCTCTGCTGCTGCGATCAATCGTCTATTTGTACATCTGCAAATACAGCGAGATGGACAAGGTCTTGGATCTTTTCGAAAAGACTTACGGTCCGGTCCGTCGCTCGCTGGCTGATTTCATGAATCAGAACCGCGATCCGATGAGCTACTACCAAGAAGTGGAAAAGGCCGTGATGCTTCGCCGGGATATCAAAGGTGCTGCACCCCTGCGAATTCCAGGCAATGTGGCCCGCCATATTTCGGATGAAGGTGATATCAAGCGCTCGTTCGCTTACCTGAAAGCTTTGAGCGAAGAGAAGAAACGATTGGATGGGCATCCGGTGATCGGACGTGGTGCACTTGGAAATTACGCCAACAAGATCCTCAGCAACCGCAATCGCAACACGCGAATCGGCATCGGCGAAATGGCGAAAGTGCACATGACCCGCGTGCGCGCGGAATTGCGTGATCTGAACGAGCAGTCGGGCTTTATCCGCTACGAGATGATCAACGGGCAGAAAGAGCAGCTGAAAAAGCGCATCGCTGGAAAAGATATCAGCGACAAGCAGATTGATGAAGACGTGAACCGTGAATTCTACGTGCAAAACGGCTACGAGTACTGGCCGTTTGACGGCGAATACTGGCTCGATGAAGTCGGAAACTATCACTACCTTGGAAAGCAGAGTTGCGAGTAATCATGAAAAAGAACCTACAAAAAATTATTCTGCCCCTTTCCCTTCCGGTTTTTATTCTTTCCTCTGAATCCGCATGGGCGGTGAAGCCGGTGGCCAAGAAAGCCCAGCAACGTCCGCAAGCGGCTTCGTCGGCATCGGCGGCGGCTGCGGCGGCGAAAAAGAAAACGGTGGGCGAGCTTTTGAAGCAAGCCGATCGCGGTGCGAATTTGTCAATGGGACAAAAGAAAGACATCTCGCTGCCAGAGGCGGGAGATCTCTTTGATCAGAAAAAAACATCGGTCAACTTGAACCAAGTCAAGCCACCGAAGACATCGGCTTTTTTTGAAGACACCAATGACGACAAAGCCAAGCTGGAAAAGATCACGGATCAGCAGATCACCGAGCTTTTCAAGCTGACGCAAAAATTTAAAAATTCTCCGCAGCGCGGGGAGTTGTGGCTGCGTTTGGCCGAGCTGTACGTTGAAAAAGCAGCCGTCATCGATTTCCGCAAACAAGGTGAATTCGACCAGGCTTTGAAAGAGTACCAAGCGGGCAAACGCAAAGTGAAGCCGACCTTGGATCTGGCCGATGCGAAAGATTACAATAAAAAAGCCATCCAGCTTTATGAGTGGTTCGTTCGCGATTTCCCAAAAGACGACAAGATGGACCAGGCCTTGT
>CBIHPB010000094.1:0-11713 GCA_966211485.1 uncultured Bdellovibrio sp. | reverse complement strand
GGAATCCAAACCAAGTCGCAGCCAACAGAACCACGAAGGTCATCAAGAACAGAATGATCATGTAGATGGACTTCAGAGGATACTCGAGCGGATTGATATCGCGGAATTCGTCGTAGGCGGTCGAGATATCATTCATCTTCGAGATCAGCGACAGCGGAACGAAGCTTGAGACGACGATCGCCCCGCGGTCCCCGCCCTCTTTCACCGGCACAATCACGCGCACCAAGTTACCTTCACCAAATTGGTGAATGGTACTGGCATCAACCTGCGCCTTGATTCCCTTCTGAAGGAATTCGAGCGAGACCGGTGGAATCAACGGAATTGTTTCGTCATCCGACAGCAAAACCTGCCGCTGACCGAAAAGATTCGGATAATACTCGAGCGCATCCAAGGCATAGATATGCCGCAAAACCTTGAGCTTGGCCTTGATCTGCGCAGGCGTCTTTGCCTGACGAACTTCCAGCGCCACTTGGTGGGCAAAGTGGTAGTTCCGTTTCTTCGCATTGAAGTAATAGGCGTTCGTGACTTCCAACGAGCTCTTCAGAACCCCAGCCATTTTGACCGAGAACCATTTCTCGAAGCTGGAATTGATATAGAAAACCGAAGTCACAAAAATCAAAAGCGTTGGAACCGTCGAGAAGGCAACGAAAGCCGCGATCAGTTTCGCTTTCAGGCTGCTGCCGAAGATCTTTCCTTTGCGTTCGACGAAAACTTTGACGACGTTGCGGAAAATTAGGAACAGCAACAACAGCAGCAGGACGATATTGAAGTTAACGAGACCGAAGAAGAAGATCGAGTGAACAAACGGAAGCTGCTGGCTGATCGAGAAAAGTTTGACCTCGAACCAGGTCAGCAACAAAAAGAGAAAAGCGGTGAAGAAAACGATAATCAGTTCTCTTCGCCGCTTTTTCGACTCTTGGGAAAGAGTCATCGGAAGCGTCGGGCTGGATTGATTGTCTTCGAAGAACTCGTGGTCCGTCGAATCCGGGACCATGTCCTCGGTTCCATCCCGACGTGCGGGCTTGCGCTTTGAGTCTGTCTTGTCGTTCTTTGCCACGATTCCGACAGTTTACCGAGCGCAAACCCCGAGAGGCAATGGAATTACATCAGGTATTCTTTGTAAATCGCTTGGCCAACGTGGAAAGAAGGTCCACCCTGCTTAATCATCGCAAGGCACAATGTCTTGGCTTGCTCTTTTTCCAGTTCCGCTTCGTCTTGGCACTGGAAGCCAGCCTGGATTTTTGCTGTATCAAACAAAAGCTTTGCGTTGCTTTTGCTGACCTTTTGTTGAAGGCGGGTCAGGATCATATTTGCGGTAAGAACGGCATTCACTTCAGATTGCATACGAACCTCCTGAGGTTTCGATAAGGGACCTTGTTTTATTTCTCTTTTAGACTACTTTGCTTTTTTCAATTCTTTCAATAAACCGATCATTTCAATCACGACTTCAGCTGCCTCTTGGCCCTTGTTGCCGTGCTTACCACCCGCCCGAGCTTCGGCTTGCTCATCATTTTCGGTGGTCAAAACTCCGAAGCCGATCGGTTTTTTGTACTTCAACATCAATTCGCTGACTCCGCGCTCGACGCTGTTGCAGACATAATCATAATGCGAAGTCTCGCCACGGATGACCGCACCTAAGGTGACAACGCCGTCGCAACCGCGATCTAACAATGCCTGCGCCGCCAGTGGAATTTCCACCGCACCGGGAACACGCACCGCCATCACATCAATTTGGAAATCCGCCGCCAAAGATTCGAGGTAGCCCAAAGCCCCCTCTTCCAGCTTGGAGGTGATCTCGCTATTGAAGCGTGACGTGACCACCCCGATCTTGAGTTTGCTTACTTTGCTGTTGCTTTTCTTCGGTGCAGTCTTCTTCGCCATAGCCATCCTCTTTCAAACAAACGAGTTCCACAATTTCAAGATCATAGGCCTTTAGGCCCACACGCTTTTCCACATGATTGCTGAGCAAGCGAATTTTGTGAGCGCCCACCGCTCGCAAAATCTGCGCTCCGATTCCGTAGTCCCGAGAATCCATTTCGGCTTGAGTCTTATCGCCGCACAAAGCTTTGATTTCGGCCACAAGCCCCATCGTCTTGCTGGCGCCACGCAAAAGCAGCAACAGGCCCGAGCCCTCTTTTTCGATATGCTGCAAAGCCTGATGCAGAGACGACTCGCCATTCAGAAGCTGCCCAAAAAGATCGCGTGTCGCCGATTCCACATGCACGCGAGTCAGCACAGGCTTGTCTTTGGTGATCTCACCTTTTTGCAGAACCAAGTGCTCAACACCGTCAACCTTGCTGCGGAAAACGCGAGCACGGAATCCCCGGAAGGCCGCAGGAAGTTCGGCATTGACCAGCTCTTCCACCAAAATTTCACGCGACAAACGATATTCGATTAAATCGACAATCGTGCCGATTTTAATTCCGTGTTTTTTTGCGAAAGCTTTCAAATCAGGAACGCGCGCCATGGTGCCATCGGCATTCATCACTTCGCAGATCACGGCTGCTGCGTTCAAGCCCGCGAGCTTTGCTAAGTCCACAGAACCTTCTGTGTGGCCCGCACGCTTCAGAACACCGCCCTGCTGAGCGCGAATTGGGAAAATATGTCCAGGCATGTGAACATCCGAAGCTTTCGCCTCTGGATTCGACGCCACCTTGATGGTGTGAGCGCGATCCGCCGCCGAGATCCCAGTCGAAACACCCCAAGAGGCTTCGATACTGACAGTAAAAGCTGTTTTGTTCGGAGAGAAATTTTGATCGTCGCGGACCATTTGTGGAAGCTGCAGACGATCGATTTGTTTTGAAGCCAGCGCCAGGCAAATCAGCCCACGTGCTTCGACGGCCATAAAGTTGATCAAAGCAGGAGTGACATGATCAGCGGCCAGAACCAAGTCGCCTTCGTTTTCGCGGTCTTCGTCATCGACCAGCAAAACCATACGGCCTGCGCGAATATCTTCGATCAGCTCTTCGATGTTGTTGAAACCTTCTTGAGTTTTCATGGGTGCTGCTCTCTCTCCACCTGCAACATGCGCTGCAGGGCCTTGGCCATATAGTCAGGCTCGACATTGACGAAGCCACCGACTTTCAACTCGCCGAGATTGGTGCGTTTCAAAGTTTCAGGAATCAATCCAACACTGACGACAGATCCTTTGATTTCATTTACCGTGAGGCTAACGCCATTCAAAGTGATGCTGCCTTTTTTCCAGATGAAGGGCAGAATGCTGTCCGCCACTTTCACATCCAGAAACCAGTTTTCACCCAAGCCTTCGGATTTTGTGACAAGTCCAATACTGTCGACATGACCTGTGACCAAGTGACCGTGAATTCGGTCGCCGAAGCGAAGCGATCGCTCGAGATTGAGCTTCTTTCCAAGTAAGAAATCAGGATTTTCAGGAGACCACTGCAGAACGCGCAAAGTTTCCGCAGCCAAGGCGAACGTGATCGTCTCTTGATCGAAAGCCTCGACCGTCAGACAAACACCATCGGTTGCGATGCTATCGCCATTGCTTAAATCATTGAATTCATTTGGTTTTTTTACTTTGACCCGAATCAACGGACCGCTGCCCTTTTGTACAGAGAGGATGGGCTGAACGGCTTCGACGATTCCTGAAAACATAGGGTGGGCAACTCTTAACATTTGACCCTGTTGAAAACAAGACGCTAGCCTCGCGCGCGACGAGGAATTTTATGAATTCAAAGACAGTGAAGCTGGGTGGGACATATCGCCATTACAAAGGCAATTTGTACAAGGTTCATCAAATCGTTCGACATAGCGAGAGCTTAGAAGAGCTCGTGTTTTATGAAACTCTGTACCAGAACCCCGAGGGGAAATGGTGGGTTCGGCCGCTGAAGATGTTCCAAGAAACCATCGAAATCAACGGCCAGCAGCAGTCCCGATTCGAACTGATCTCTGATAGATAACAGATTCTGAAAAAGAAAAACCCATCGTTTGAGCGATGGGCTTTCAACTGATTTCATTCTCAAAAAATTACTTTGCTGGCGTCACAGGAACTTGTTGCTCGATCAGTTTGCGCAGGTAAACGCGCGAACCTGGCTGAATCTTGACCTCTGTCTGAGAAATGATCTTCGCCTGCGACATGGTGTCGCCAACGACTTCAACTTGGGCCATAGCGATCGGCTCGCCCGTTGAAGGCATCGATCCCAACAGGCTCGAGTTGCAGACATCTCCGGACCAGCGATAACGAACGTTGTAGATTTCAAGCAGATCACCTTTTTTCAGGTTGGCATCTGCGGCTCCGCCGACGTTGATCAACACGGCTTTGTCACAGTTCTTCAGAACCATTCCATACCAAGGCGAGTTCTCATCCATCTGTTTTTTCAGATCGGTGATTCCCGAAACCATGGCTTTGTTCACGACACCGGAAAGTTCGGACTTGAAGTAAGCCTTCGGACCGATCGAGAACGAACCAAAATTGATATTGGCACCAACTGATGTTTCAAAACGATTGGCCTTCGAAGTCGTCGCAGCCAAATGCTGGCCGGGGATCAATGGATCGTCGGCTTGGAAAGCCATGGTGAGCACAGCTTTTTGCACGTCTACACCAAATCCGATGCTGGCTGGATTCAGGATATCCACGCTAACACCCATTTTATTTGTGATTTCGAAATTCAGGATCGAACCTTCGATCACGGCTTGAGGCATATTGATCATGCAAGTTGCAACAGTTGAAACCTGACCGGCTTTGGCCATCAAGCCCACATCCGATTTCGGAGTCAAGATGTCGTCATCGCAGCGATTGAAGGCATCGCGATCTGCATCGGTCATTTGCTCGAGCTCAATCGATCCGTCCATCGTGGCGGTTGAAAAGGACTGGGTCTTACGAAGCACTTCGGCCAGCTGAGCATTGGCGACGAATTTGAAGTCGAACTTCTTTCCGTCCGGCAGGCTCATCTGCGGAGATTCGATCGCACCCATATCCACACGTCGGCGAAGCTCACGAACTTGTTGCTGCGGCTCTTGGCACTTTTGATTTCCCATCATCAGCAGCGAGAGCGGAACGAGAACAAAAAGTTTTTTCATAACATCCTCTTTTCAAAGATAGTCACTGATTCATTCAGGACCTTTATCGGTGGCTCTGGATTTTAGTGTAGATCAGCAAACGAAATCTCGCCCATAGTCCAGTAAGCTTTTGAAAGCCGCTGGATATTTCAGGAAGTGTGTCCAACTGAGACAGGCCAAACGTCCCGAAACACTGGGGCTCGTGATGAAAGGCAGAAAATTTTGACTCAATCGGCGAAAACAGCTTCGACAAGATGGAAGAAATGCGAAGTTCATCTTAATACGATTGAGATTTGTTTACCCGAAACCGAAGAGTTAATGAGCAAAAAGGACGTGATTGGTGTCAGACGGTTCCCCCCGCGATTTTTTCGACAAAAAAAATAAGATCTTCCTGATGCCAGGAAAACTTGTCGTCGCAGAACAGGAGACCCTGATCTCCACGCTGCTGGGCTCGTGCGTGGCGGTTTGCCTGCATGATCCTTTGACAAAAATCGGTGGAATGAATCACTACCTTTTGCCAGAAGTTCTCAATGGCGAAACACCTTCACCCCGCTACGGCTCGTTTGCTATTCCCGAGTTGATTAAAGAGATGGATAAAAAAGGCGCCGATATCTACCAGCTACAAGCCAAAGTCTTCGGTGGCGGCAACGTGCTGAAAGATAACAAGCTGGGGCAGTCTATCGGTCAACGAAACATCGCAATCGCCGAAGCGGCACTGAAAGCGGCTGGGATCTGGATCGTTCGTAAAGATGTGGCCGGTGACCGTGGTCGAAAGATCACTTTTGATACGACCACTTTCGAGGTTCTGGTCAGTTACAATTCTAGTAACGACAAGAAGACGGCATAATGGCATAGACTCGAGATATTCAGAGTGACTCGAAAGAAATCATTTCCTCTGAAACTTAAGAGACCCGCCTTCTAGCTTCAGACTGAGTGAATCCCCCGCCTTAAACTCCCCACCAATCAGCGCTTTCGCCAACGGATTGAGAAGCTCTGCTTGGATCACACGCTTCAGCGGACGAGCTCCGTAGATCGGGTCGTAGCCTTTTTTAGCGATCCAATCGATGGCCTCGGGTGTGAACTCAAGCTGAATGCGCTTGGCTTTCAAGCGCTCTTCGACGGCTTTCATTTGAACCCGGACGATGCCGGCGATCTGCGACTCACCCAGCGAATTGTAGATTACGACTTCATCGATACGATTCAAGAATTCTGGACGGAACTGCGAGCGCAAAGCGTCCAGCACCGCTTCTTCTTTGTCCTTAGCCGACATCTGCGGATCTAAGATCGACTGCGAGCCGACGTTTGAAGTCATAATCAGGACCGAGTTTTTGAAATCCACCGTGCGGCCTTGTCCGTCGGTCAAACGACCTTCATCCAAAACCTGCAACAGGATATTGAACACATCCGGATGCGCTTTTTCGATTTCATCCAATAGCACCACACTGTAAGGACGTCGGCGGACCGCTTCGGTCAACTGACCGCCCTCTTCGTATCCCACATATCCCGGAGGCGCTCCGACCAAGCGTGAGACCGAATGCTTTTCCATGTACTCGCTCATATCGATACGAATCACGGCTTGCTCGTCATCGAATAGGAACTCAGCCAGGGCTTTGACCGTTTCGGTTTTACCGACACCGGTCGGCCCCAGGAAGATAAATGTTCCAATTGGACGATTGGGGTCCGAGATTTCAGCCCGGGCCCGTCGGATCGAATCGGCTACGATTTTAAGAGCGTGATCCTGGCCGACGACTCGTTTTGCGAGCTCGTCTTCCATGCGCAGAAGTTTTTGCGTTTCACTTTCCAGCATTTTTTGAACTGGCACGCCGGTCCACTTGGCAACGACCTCGGCCACGTCTTCTGGAGAGACCTCTTCTTTGAGCATGCGATCGCCATTTTCGGCCTTTTCGCTTTTCTCGCTCAAGGTTTTCAGTCGTTTTTCCAATTCAGGAAGCTTTCCGTATTTCAATTCCGCAGCTTTTCCGAGATCGCCGGCGCGTTCGGCTTTGGAGATATCGTTGCGAACGGTTTCAATCGACTCTTTGGTCTTTTTGATTTCTTCAATGCCGCCCTTTTCAAATTCCCATTGCTCGCGCAAAAGCTGATTTTTAGCGTGCAGCTCTTGGATCTCTTTATCCAATGTCGTTATGCGCTCGCGGGCTTGCGGGTCTTTTTCTTTTTTCAGGGCCTCTTTTTCCACTCGCAGCTGCATCAGCTTGCGTTCGATTTCGTCGACCTCTTCAGGTACGCTGCCGATTTCAATGCTCATCTTGCTGGCCGCTTCATCGATCAAGTCGATCGCCTTGTCCGGCAAAAATCTCGATGTGATATAGCGATGCGATAGTTTCACCGCGGCGACCAAGGCCGCATCGGTGATTCGCACGCCGTGATGGACTTCGTATTTTTCTTTGAGTCCCCGCAAGATGGTGATCGCGTCTTCGACCGACGGCTCCTGGACCAGGACCTGTTGGAAACGGCGTTCAAGGGCCGCATCCTTCTCTATATATTTGCGGTATTCATCCAAGGTGGTGGCACCGATGCAGCGGAGCTCGCCACGGGCCAGGGCCGGCTTCAGCAATTGGCCTGCGTCCATAGCGCCGTCTGTTTTACCGGCACCGACCAGGGTGTGAAGCTCGTCAATAAACAGAATGATCTGACCTTCGCTGGAGGTGACTTCTTTGATCACGGCCTTAAGGCGCTCTTCAAATTCACCGCGATATTTTGCGCCAGCGACCAAGGCACCTAAATCCAAAGTGATCAATTTTTTACCGATCAGACTTTCAGGGACGTCGTGTTTCAAAATGCGCACAGCCAGTCCTTCGGCGATGGCGGTCTTACCGACCCCAGGCTCGCCGATCAGAACAGGATTGTTTTTCGTTCGGCGGGACAGAACCTGAATCACGCGGCGAATTTCTTCATCACGGCCGACAACCGGATCAAGTTTTCCTTCGGCAGCAAGAGCCGTGAGATCGCGTCCGTATTTGCTGAGCACTTCGTATTTGTTTTCCGGATCGTCGTCAGTCACTTTCTGATTTCCCCGCATTTCTTGCAGTGCCTTTTCCAGGCTCTTGGCTGTCACATCATTTTTCTTTAAGAGACTGCTCAGTTCCGAATCGCTGCCCTTGAGCATAGCCAAAAGAAAATGCTCGGTGGAGATGTAGGCATCTCCCATCTTGCGCATCTCTTCTTCAGCCGCTGTGAATAGGCGAACCATCCGCTGACTGGCGATGACTTTGGTTCCCGAACCTGTGACTTTTGGCAGTTTCTCTAGCTTTGTGTCCAAATCGACCATCAGGGCCTTTGTGGAAACCCCAGCTTTTTCAAACAGGCGTGGAACAATCCCTTCAGACTGCTGCAAAAGCACCAAAAGCAGATGTTCAGGCTCGACCGAGGGGTGTCCTCGGCGTTCGGCCATTGTCGCAGCCGATTGCATGGCTTCTTGGCTTTTACGGGTCATTTTTTCGATTTCGCTCATATGTAATAGTGTCCTTGGGTCTATTCCTTTGGCGTCTGACAGTCTCTATGTTAATCATGGGTCCTATGTCTGGAAAGTCAATGCCACCAACAGGCCAAATATCGAGCCAAAATAAGAGCGAAAGTCTGGTGGCTGACGAGGCTGTCAAAAAGTTGCGCAGGTTTACACCCAAGCGTTTACGCACCAGCATCCGGTTTGATCCCATCAATCCAAGTGATTATCTCAAGTATGATGTGCCTTCATCATGCGACGATTGCACGCACTTTGATCGAGAAAAAGAGTTCTGCACCTTGGGGTACAATTCGAAGTGGCATCGCAAAGAGTTCCAAAAAGAGTCTTACGAGCTGACCGGAAAAATGGCGTTGTGCCGATTTCTGGAAATTGATTAGCGCATTTTCCCTCGAGAAAACTGCAAAAAAAATTTTCGACACACTGGTAAAAAATTTTCCGGTGAAAAGTCCGGAGTAAAAAAAGACGCACGACTTTTATTCTTGATCACGCGCGCAAAAAAATCGCGCCGAATATTTGCCCCATCGCCAAGCCCTCGACTGTCTTTTCCGACAGTCTATTGACTCATTTGACGGCAATAATTTCCGTTTTTCTCTCTGAAGGTCCAGCCGAAATTCGGATTTTCCCTCTCAAAGTCTGGCTTTTCTGGATCTCACTTAGGTCCAATTTCATCTGAAAATATCCATTTCAGGACTGATGGCCTGTCAATTTCCCACCTCAACTGTCGATCAGTCTGATGTCAGGTAACTGACTGTTTTGAACAAGGCTGAAGGATCAGCTGGAGAGCACCAAAGAGAATGGTTCACTCTCTCTAACTCGAGAAAGGAGGCTTCAAGGATGAAACTCTCAGCACAAGAGTGCTGAGAAAAAATAAGAGGCTCAAAAAAATTGAGAGCCTACTTATCAAGAAGAAAGAAGCGAAAGAAAACGCTTCAACAAAACAAAAGGTGAGAAATCACTAGGCTTGGAAGCCGCTCAATAGAGACAAGACACACGGAGGTTTGAAATGAATAACGAATTACAAATTTAAACGATTTTTTAACGGAGGATAGTCAAATGGGAATGAGAGTAACGACAAATATTGCAGCGATCAACGCGCAACGTAACTTGGTTGGCAGCCAACGCCAAATCAACAAATCAATGGCGCAATTGGCGTCTGGTTCACGCATCAACATCGCAGCGGACGACGCAGCTGGATTGGCAATCAGTGAAAGATTGAAAGCCGGTATCCGTTCTGCTCGCCAAGCGAATCGCAATGCGAATGACGGTATCTCGATGGTTCAAACTGCTGAGGGTGGCTTGAACGAAATCGGAAACATCGTCACACGTCTTCGTGAATTGGGCATCCAAGCTGCTTCTGATACTGTTGGTTCAGTTGAACGTGGCTTCCTGGATAAAGAGGTTCAACAGCTCAAGTCCGAAGTTCAACGTATCTCTTTGTCAACGAAGTGGGGCACAACAAATCTTTTGGATGGTTCAACACCTTCATTTGATTTCCAGGTTGGTATCTACAACAACGCTGAAGAAGATCGCATCTCTTTCAACGCTGCTGAGAACAACGCTCAGTTGGATTCACTCGGTTTGGCAAACTTGGATTACACAACAAAAGAAGGAGCTCAAGAAGCTCTGAATGCTCTGGATCAGGCGCAAAATTCTGTCAACGGAATGCGCTCGAACCTTGGAGCTCTTCAGAACCGATTGACTTCAACAACAGACAACTTGGGTGTCTTGGAAGAGAACATGTCAGCTGCGAACTCACGTATCCGTGATACAGACGTCGCAATGGCTTCTTCAGAGATGACTCGAAACAACATCTTGTTGCAAGCTGGTACATCGACTTTGGCTCAAGCCAACTCTGTGAACCAACTGGCTCTGAAGTTGATTGGTTAATTGATAACAATTTAAAAGTTGAACGTTTCTAGTGTGAGACCCTGGCCCTTAAAGAAGGCTGGGGTTTTGCTTTTTGGAGAGCCAACCGCCAGTTCTGCCCTCCAGCTCCTTGCTTTCACCTCACTCCCCCTGCCTTTATCTGCTTAAAACCAGACCTTTTAGGCTTAGACTTCATTTCGAAAGCTTGATTTGATTTTGGACAAGAGGGGGAAATCACCATGCGATCAATCTCGATTTTGATCACCACTGTTTTTTTGATGTTTTCGTTTACGCCACCCGTTCAAGCCGACGAAGGCTGGCCACTGGGCGCGAATTTTTACGAAATCGATCCGGGTCAATATTACCGCTCGGCCCAACTTTCAGCTTCGCAGCTGGAGAGCTATATCAAGCAGTACAAAATCCAAACCGTCATCAACCTGCGCGGAGAAAATCCCGGCGAAGCTTGGTATCGAGCCGAAGCCGACACCACTCGCCGGATGAATGTGAACCTGATCAATATCGGTATGTCAGCCAATCGCCTGCCCCACCGCCAGGATTTGATCATGTTGTTGGACGCGTTTAAAAATGCACCTCGCCCCCTGCTGGTTCACTGTCAAGCCGGCGCAGACCGTACGGGCGAGGCTTCCGCCTTGTATCAGCTGATCTACATGGGAAAGCCAGTGTCGGAAGCGATGAAGATGTTGAGTCTGAAATACGGTCACATTGCGCAGTCGAAACCTGCCAAAGACTACTTCGTTCAAAGCGTTTGGGCTGGAGTGGATTGGGCCTATCAGAATTATGATCCTTGCAGCGGCAAGTATCAGTACTACGACACCAACGATTCCGCCTGCCGAGGCCACTAAATGCAAAGACCAATAAAATGGTCAGCTGACCATTTTATTGGTCTTCAGCGTAAGGCCATTATAATGACCAACCGGCCAGTTTAATGGCCTTCGCAGCAAACCTCTGTTGCAAAATAAAAACGGGAGCTCAAGAGCTCCCATTTTCATTTTCAGAATTTGAATTTCCGAAATTTAGTTGCTTGTGCCTGAAGATGGCTGCATCTCTTCGCCGTTCAGGTAAATGTGGGTCTCGCTTTTTCCGCCACCGGAATGTGAGAAAACCTGCAACAGCATTTTTGTGTTGTTGGCAGTCAGGATGACAGCCAGTTTGAAGCTGCCTGATCCCTGAGGCATTGCCGCAGACGAAGTCTCCCAGCCGGTGCTGGTGCCGCTTTGTTGTTGCTGTGGTTGAGTACCATAAAGGTCGAACAGGATTTCAGCTGTCATAGCCTGAGTCGTTGTATCCAGCGCACCTGTGAGACGGCCGTTGGCAGCCATTTCA
>CBIHPB010000093.1:0-11720 GCA_966211485.1 uncultured Bdellovibrio sp. | reverse complement strand
GTGGCTTGGGGAAGAAGTTACCAGATTCTGAATCAATACCTGAAAAAGAATGAGACCGAGTCTGGTGTTCAGCAATTGGTGCAAAGAAAAAGAGCTCGACATCAATCGAAAGAGTCTCCAATTAGTAACCGGTGTGGATCAAGATCAGATTTGGGTTCGAGTTTGTCGATATATGAAGGCCATCGGGCAAACCTATTCAGGCTTCGTGAATAAAGGTGCAGGATGACTTTTCAAGCAATCAAATGAATGAAGAACTTTAGCTACGCCGAAGGCTCGACAAGCCTTGTGACAATCCGGTCGACAAAACTTCGGCACCAAGGGAAAGTCCGCAGATCTCGGCGCACATAAAGGTAATATTCGATGCTATGCGGAGCATCCGGCAGCGAATGAATCGCGTAGGCCGCCTTCGGTTGCACAAACAATCTTGGAATCGCAGCCCAGCCCTTGCCTTCATGCACCCATTTCTGAATCACATTCCAATCCGACATCGTCGCCTTGATATTCCAGCTGGTCTCAATCTCGTAGATTTTTTTAAGAGCATCCAGAATCGGCAGATAACTTGGATACGACAACACCGGACGATCCGCATGCTTGCGGAAAAATTCCTTGGCCGAGCCTTTGAAATTCCAGGCTT
Organism: uncultured Bdellovibrio sp.; assembly: GCA_966211485.1. Classification (GTDB taxonomy): domain Bacteria; phylum Bdellovibrionota; class Bdellovibrionia; order Bdellovibrionales; family Bdellovibrionaceae; genus 21-14-0-10-47-8. The sequence continues at coordinate 11,086 of CBIHPB010000093.1, read as the reverse complement.
TCGGCACGATTAAACAGATCTCATCCGAGCGCAGTTTTTTGCTGGTGTAGTTGATCAGATCCGCTTTCAGGTGTGTGACACCCATATCAATCTGCCCGTCTTGGAGGGCCCCGATCACTTGCTGGCTGCTCATCTCTTGATAGTCCAAAAAACCCGGAAACAAATCTGGCGGAACCAAGGCCTGCAAGAATTCATTGCGGCCACCAATTTTCAGACGGATCTGGGATTCATCACTGAACTGCCGCTCGGCCTGCTCGAGAGAATTCTGAACGCCCTGAAGACTGACTTGTAATTGGCGAGCCAAAGACTCTCCAAAAGTGGTCAAAACCTTGCGCCGGCCATGGGTTTCAAACAGCGCATGTGTAAAATAATCCTCCAGCTGCTTGAGCTGAATGCTGACCGCCGGCTGTGTCAGATGCAGGCGCAGAGCGGTTTTTTCGAGGTTTTTCTCCTCAAAGAAAACCGTGAGGGCTTGAAGCAGGTGAAACGGAATGTTTTCCATACTTAAATTATTTTATATAAAACCTTAAATAACTTCAATTTATTTTAACCACTGCGTCATTTACAAACACTCTCGAAATGCACTCAACCAGAACTCAAAAGGAGTTTGTATGAAATACACAATTGGCTTGATCTCGGTTCTTTTCACCCTCTCAGTAGCTGTCTCTTCCTTAGCTGCTACCCCGATCAAATCGGCCACCCTTCGTTGCCAAAACGACGACCTAAAAAAGGCTCATGCCTATGTGGTCGCCGAACTGCAAGTCGCTGATGGCGCTTCCACCGCACTCATCGACAAACTGACAATTCCATTGTCAATCGAAGCGAATAACCATGGATTTGGCGTGTTCAGCAAACAAGATTTCAGATCTTGGGAAGGAAATATCATGCCTTCCACCTCTTTCGAGCACACCGTCCCTGGCGATGAAGACCCGATCAAAGAAGAGGCCCGTTTTGGTTTTCAAGAAATCGGCAATCAAATTGTCGGATACCTGCACTTCCGCTCTGACCTTGACGAAGGCGATGTCGAATTGCTGCTGACCTGCAAAAAAGTCGTCGTAAAACAGTAATCAAACCAATCAAAACCTGGAGAAAAAATGAAAACACTTTTCACAACACTATTGATCGCAATCCTAGCCTCTTCTGCACAAGCCGGAATTCTCAAATGCACCGGCGAGCAACACACAGTTGAAATCGACTCAGAACTGAACACCATCAAGGTCAGCCCCGAAATGAGCGAAGCAGCTGAAGTCATGATCGCCGATGGCCCGGAAGAAGGACTGAAAGTCGCGGCCGACAAGGATCAAAACTTTTTGATTTTCCTGAAAATCGACAGTGAGCAGACTTTGGGAAATCTTCAATCCGCTGCGGATGAAGACCTGGAAGAAGCGATGACTTGCGAAGGCTCTCTGTAATCACAGAAAGCCTTTTTTCTAAAAAACTAATCCAAACCAAGCTTTTTCAGAAGGTCGTCGATGTCGTTCTGAGAAAGCTTTTTCTTTTCGCCCTTGTGCACATCCACACTGCCGCGGATGTCAGCGCTAAACACCGAAGACACCCAACGAAGGCGCTCGAGGAAGGTTTTCGAGAACAGTTCCTTCACCGTGGTTTTGCCAGTTGTCAGGCTGTCGATCATCGCCTGCAAAACTTCGGTTCCATCCAAAAGCAAGGCCACACAGATATCGTAGAACTGTTCGTTGTCTTGAATTTGCGAACTTTTGTAGCCGACCGCTTTGCAGATGGCGGAATAATCGGCGATTTTGTGAATGAGATGCTCGGGTTCGGCTAAGAGAGCGAGACTTTTTGCGGCTCCCATGATGCGATCGACGTTTTGACCGTAGTCTTCTAGACCTTTGACCTGAGAAAAGTCACCTTCGCAGGCTTCAAGAATGGATCCCATCTTCTCGATGAGAATCTTTGACTCGTTCTGGAATTCTTTTAGAATTTCTATATCAAGATCAGCCATTGATTTTGATGATAGTGGGTCGCGTCTCGGTTGGCAAATAAGATACAGCCGAGCAAATGTCGAACCAACAAAAAGGCTGGGCTATGGATTACGTTCCAATTCGAGTGAGCACTTTGCGCGGCGATCAAGCGATTGCCTTCGATGCGTTTGTTAAGATTAACGACAAGTACATTCTCTATCTTCGCAAAGGCGATTCTTTCGAAGGCGAGCGCTTGCAGCGACTGAAAGCGAAGAAGCTGAAAAAAATGTTCATCCTGCCTGAAGCCGAAGCCGGGTATCGCGATTATCTTCAGCGCAATATCGAAATGGCCTACGATAAAAATTCCGGCAAAGACATCAACAACCGCGCCGAAATTATCCAAGGCAATCAGCAGTCCAACGCCGAAGCCGTGATGGAAAATCCCGAGAACGAAGCGACTTACAACGAAACCAAAGATGCCGCAGCCAAGTTCGTGCAGTTCCTGGATCAAGAGGCCCCGTTCTCGCTTTCCAGCATCATGAATATCAAAAATGCCGATCAGAACATCGCTCACCACGGGGTCACTGTCTCTTCATTAGCGGTGTCTTTGGCCAAGCGTCTGAACATCACAGATCCGAAGATGCTTCAGCTTCTCAGTCTCGGAGCTCTTTTACATGACTTCGAACACTTTCATTCCGGCTTGGCTGTCGCTCGTCCAACTTCCCAGATGACGCCGGATGAATTGAAAATTTACAAGCAGCACCCGCTGGTCGGCGCCCAGAAAGTCCAAGATAAAAAGCACTTTGATGCAGCCGTGCTGAACATCATTGCGCAACATGAAGAGTTCGTGGATGGCAAAGGCTATCCGAATGGCCTTGTCGAGGCGAAGATGGATCCGCTGGCCGTGATCGTAGCTCCTTGCAATATGATTGATCGCCTGATCACTTTCGAAGGCGTGCCTCGCAAAGAAGCCGTTCGACAACTGATGATCACAGCGGTTGGCCGCTATCCACTGAACTACATCCAAATTTTGGGTGATTTGCTTAATACGGTTGGGCCGGAGAAGTAATCGCTTCTTCTCCCCGCCAAACCAGATTCAAAGCCTGAAGCTCGCTTAATGTTTTTCGCTCTTCAATGGAAAGCTCTTGCTCGTAGACCGGCAGATCTTCTCGCAGCAGATCCAACAATGCAGCTTCTTGCAGGTTCAATATTTTCTCCTGAACCTGATCATTCGATTTCCAAATCGCATACAGGCCTGCCGCCTTTCCCAAAGCCCAAGCGGCTGAATGAATCCTTAAGAACTGACAGCTGGGGTTGAGCATCAGCTGACCCAAAACCTCTGGTTTGCGAAATCGCAAATCCTGCTCGTTCAATGAGTAGATTTGAAATTCATAATCTGCCGCTTCAACGACAGCTGCGGGATATTGATTTTGCCGGAGGAACATCGGGAAGAAATGCAGATGATCCATTCCCCAATTTTGCAGAAACTCTTCACGCAACTGGTGGGCCTCGGCCGCTTCCAGCTGAGATAAGGTGCGAGAAAAAACCGATGCAAAGTCTATTGATTTCCGCATGCAAACAAAATTAAATCACAGCAGAGGTGCAGATGGAACTGTATTTGATGACTTGGCCCCAAGTGGAAACTTATCTGAAGACAAAGAAGGATCTCATCCTTCCCGTGGGCTCGACCGAACAGCATGGCCCCACCGGACTGATCGGCACGGATTTTCTGACCTCATGGGAAATCGGCAAAAAAGTCGGCCAGCAAACCGGAACGATCGTCGCCTCTCCAATTTGCTATGGAATGGCCTTGCATCATATGGCCTTCCCCGGCTCGGCAGCACTGAAGCCTTCGACCTATTTGCTGCTACTGAAAGAGGTGATTGAAAGCTACGCAAAGACCGGATTTGAAAGTTTTCATCTCATCAACGGTCACGGCGGCAACATCCCGACGATTCAGGCCGCTTTTTCGGAAATCCTGCATGACTTCCCTCGCATTCGTTTTCAGCTTTTCAACTGGTGGCACCTGAACTCGGTGACTTCTTATGAAAAAGAAGTTTTCGGCGAGGCCAATGGCTTTCATGCGACTTGCGGAGAGATCTCCGTCACGATGCATTGCCACTCGGAAGCCTATCAAAAGCCGCATCCTTTTACGTACTTCAAGACTCAGACTCGCAAGGATTGGCCGCTGAGTCCCGAACGTTTCCGCGAAACTTTCCCAGACGGACGCATGGAGTCAGATCCGCGCCTATCAACCGCCGCCCATGGAGAAAAGATCTTCAACCGCGCTGCCGACGAAATCGCACAAAAAATCAGCAAAACTTGATACCCCGCCCCAGTCAATACCTTGAGTTGACTGACTTGTGACCCACGAGGCAAAACCTGCTTCGTGATCACTCGACTTGCGATTTTTATTTCAACTTTTGCTTTCACATTTTCAGCCCTCGCTGTGAATATCAATGGCTATTTGGTGGTCGATCAAGATGAACACTTGCTGATCGAGCGCGACACCGGCCGAACGTTTAAAGTTCAACCAAGCAACGTCACCGTCCGAAAACTTTTAGACCAACTGACAACCTTCGATGGTCTGCGCGGACAAGTTCCAAGCAAAGATGGCGAAACATTGATGCTGGAAGCGATCGACTTTGTTTCATTGCGCCGTCTCTTGGGCGAATGGCAGGACGAATCTTCACGCGTGAGCTTCGAAGATTATTCGCGAGTCAAATTTGAAATGAATGGCAACATTCGTATGTTCCTGTATGCCCTGTCTCCGGGTGCCAACAACTCTTGGCGCATTTATCTGACGGACCAATCTTCGATTGCGCTGGGAAGCCTGATTGTTGAAGGCAGCAAAGCGACTTTGGAATTCTACGATCCGCAAACAGGTGAAGTCGCACAAAGCCTGCATCTGTCGAAAGTGACTCCTCGCTAAGCATGTCTTCGGCTGCCTGGGTACCGACAGACTCCTCTTTGTTTTTCACGAAAAATGATCCTGACGATAAACGTTTGGGCGATTGTGTTTTGCCATTGGGAACGGGGCCTCTGACAGCGTTGCCACCATCGGACATGGTTTTGTGGGGCTATCCGGATCACGAAGGAATCGTTCTCAACGGCGGACGCGAAGGGGCGGCCTTTGCCCCGACACTGATTCGAAAAGTTTTCTACAAAATGACCCCACATGTTCAGCAAATGACTCTGCCACACCTGCTGGATGGCGGCGATATCCCGCTTTCAATTCCACTCGCCCAGCGACACGATCAGGGCGCGGCCCGCGCACAAAACCTCACCTCAATGAAGCGCACTTGGGCCAGTCTCGGTGGCGGTCATGACTATGGCTACGCCGATGGCGCGGGTTTTTTACGCGCGCAAATCGCCAATGGCCAGCGGCCTGTAGTTCTGAACTTCGATGCGCATTTAGATGTGCGACCCGCGGATCAAAATCTCAACTCGGGAACTCCGTTTCGTCGATTGCTGACGGAATTTCCAAATCAGTTCGAATTCATCGAAATGGGTTTGCAGCCACATTGCAATTCAAGACAACACTGGAACTGGGCGGTCTCTCAAGGGGCTCACCTGATTTCGCTTGCCGAAGCTCAAGCGCATGGACTGGCCGCTTGTTTAAAAAAGGTTCTTACACCTTTCCTTGGCCGGCCGATTTGGGTCAGCCTTGATATTGATGCGATCACGTCAAACGAGGCTCCGGGCTGTTCGCAGTCCTGGACCACAGGCCTTAAAACCGACGACTTGATCAGCGGCTTTGAATGGATGATGAGCCAAATGGATTGGCGCTCGTTCTCGATTTACGAAGTCTCTCCGCCACTGGATTCGGATCTTCGCACGGTGAAACTGGCGGCCCTTTTTCTGCATCACTTTCTTTCACTTCGTCTGCAAAAGGGAGACTGATCGATGAAACGCGGATTTGGCAGCGACAATCACTCGGGCGTGCATCCCGAAATCCTGCAGGCGATCTTAGACGCCAATATCGAGCATGCCCCCAGCTACGGCACCGACCACTGGAGCGAACGCTGCGAAAAATTGTTCCAAAAAGAATTCGGCGCGCAGACTCAGACCTTCTTCGTGTTCAATGGAACTGCCTCGAATGCTTTAAGCCTTCGCGCCATGCTCGCTCCTTATCAGTCGGTCCTTTGTGCCGATCTCAGTCATCTGAATGTGGACGAGTGCGGGGCCCCGGAATACTTCACGGGTGCAAAACTGATCCCACTGCCATCGAAGATGGGAAAAATCACACTGGAAGATCTCAAAAGCGCGATGATCCGAAAAGGCGATCAGCACTACTGCCAACCAAAAGTGATCAGCCTGACTCAACCAACGGAACTTGGAACCGTCTACGGTTTGGAAGAAGTTCGCGCGATTTGCCAGTGGGCTCACGCTGAAAAAATATGGGTGCATGTGGATGGCGCAAGGCTCTCCAACGCGGCTTTTACTTTGGGTGTCAGTTTCAAACAACTGACTACGGATCTGGGTGTGGACGTTGTCAGCCTGGGCGGAACAAAGAATGGATTTTTGATGGGCGAAGCGGTTTTATTTCTGAATCCCGCATTGGCTGAAAATTTCAAATACATCCGCAAGCAATCAGCCCAACTGCCCAGCAAAACCCGATTTATCGCCGCCCAATTCGAGCGCTACTTCACAGGTGAACTGTGGCAGAAGATCGCCAAATCTTCCTGCGAAATGGCAGAGCATCTGTACAAGGGCTTGAAAGAGTTTCCGCAAATTGAGATCACAAGTTTACGACAAAGCAACGCCGTCTTCGCTAAAATCCCAAAAGCTTGGGTGAAGACTTTGCGCGAGCATTCGTTTTTCTATGTCTGGGATGAAAAGACATTCGAGTGTCGATTGATGACCAGTTGGGACACCACCACCGGTGATATCGACCAATTCCTAGCCGAAATCCGAAAGCTTGCGGCCACATAAGGAGAACGCATGAAAGACCCTGCCGTTCAATATCACGACTATCTCGGCCTGGACGCACTTCTGGGTTCGCAAAAACTAAAATCCGAAGAGTACGGCAAAAAAGCTCACGACGAGATGCTGTTTATCGTCGTTCATCAGACCTACGAGCTGTGGTTTAAGCAGATGCTGTTTGAACTGGATTCGGTGATGGAAACTTTCTCAGGCGAGAGCACCGATGAATCCGATATGGGAACCGCGGTCCACAGGCTCGAGCGAATTGTTTCGATTCAAAAATTCATCAACGGCCAGATCGATATTCTCGAGACGATGACGCCTCTCGATTTTTTGGATTTCCGCGATTACCTGTATCCAGCCAGCGGCTTTCAAAGTTTCCAATGGCGCTGCTTTGAAACAAAGCTGGGACTGAAATCCGAGCAACGCCTCAATTACAACAACCAACCCTTCCACACGCAGCTGCAAAAAGATCAGCAAGCGCAGATGCTCGACATCCTCAAGCGTCCAAGCCTTTTTGAACTGATCGAGAAATGGCTCGAGCGCACTCCGTTCTTGCAGACCGCTGGATTTGATTTCTGGAAAACTTATCAAAAAGCTGTGCAAGAACTTTTCTCATCCGACCGCAAAGTCGTCGAGATGAACGCGCGCCTGTCGGACGAAGAGAAAAACCGAAATCTCGGCATGATCGACGCAAGCCTTGCGACCTTTAACGGAATTTTCGATCCGGCCAAATACAAAGAGCTGCAAGAGCAAGGCTATTTCCGCATGTCATCCAAAGCCCTGCACGCTGCTTTGCTGATCCAGCTTTACCGCGAACAACCGATTCTGCAGATGCCATTTCGCTTGCTGCGAGCCCTGGTGGATCTGGATGAAAACATGACCCAGTGGCGCTACCGCCATTCTTTGATGGCGCATCGAATGCTAGGACGAAAAATCGGAACCGGCGGGTCGTCTGGACATGACTATCTGAAGTCAGCGACGGACAAGCATAAGATCTTCACGGATTTCTTTAACCTCACAACGTTCTTTATCCCACGCTCGATGGTCCCGGAACTTCCGAAGGACCTGAAGGCGAAGATGAGCTATCAGAATTAAAGAAGTCCTTCTTGATAGAATCCGGCGGATTCGATCAAGCCTGACAAGACCGAGTGAAAGTGCGACTGCGTTTGCAGTCGTTCGCGTCCGAACCGCTTTTCAAATTCAGTTCGAATCATCGGGACCTGAGCCGATCCACCGGTGAGACAAACCAAATCGACTTGGTCGCTCTTCAAACCCGCTTGCGTGAGGCAACGATCTAAGGCTGCGAAAATTTTCTCTCTGGCATCAGCTCCCCAGTCTTCAAACTGAGGTCTGGTGAATTCGGCTTTGATCTCAAGACCTGGATAATCGAATCCAAATCCAGCTTTTGAATTTCCTGACAGCTGACGTTTTGTTTTTTCGATTTCTTCGAATACAGAAAAAATCTGCTGATCATCAACCAGCAATAACAATCGCTCGATCGCCTGGCGGTCGCTGTTGGCCAATGCTCCTTTTTGCACGTCTTTGATAAATTCGTAAGTCGCCTTCTCGCGCAGATGCACGATGTGGGCTGGCTGATTGAGCCTCGTCGTGATCGACGGAGGCATCGTCAGGATATTCAATCCCATCGAAACTTTGTAGCGCGCTTTTGCTCCGAAAAATTCGCTGAGACTGTGGCTCATAAATAGACTGTCCAAGGCATCTCCCGCCAGCGAGCAGCCATCCAACCCCAGAACATGATCTTTTTGGAATTTCCCGGGACCAATCCGGATCAACGTGAAGTCCGAGGTTCCTCCGCCAAAGTCCCCGATCAAGACGATTTTCTCTTCGCTCAGCTGACGGCGATAATCAAAGGCGGCCGCCAGTGGCTCGGGCATAAATTCAAATTTTTTAAATCCTGCGAATTCAGCCGCCTTTTTCATGCGGTGAAGGGCGAACTCGTCTTCGACCGGATCCATGGAATACCTTGCCGGTCTTCCGATTATGGCCGAGGTGATTTCCATTTGCAGGATTTTTTCCGCGCGCTTTCGCAGCTCCAGCAGAAATGTGCCGATCAGATTTTCCAGACTAAGCACACGGTTATTCAGCATTGTTCCCAGATAACTGCGATTCGGTAAGTGCGATTTGAACGAGCGAAAAAAGCGCCCCTCCATTTCATTTTCCAGATACTGCTGAATGGCCTCAGCGCCGTAGTAACAAAGATCCTGATGCGGAAAATACAAAAGTGTGCGCATCAAGGTTTGATCCTGGGCCTTTGGGTCCAGAGCCAATGCCTCGATCCGCTTCCCGTTCGCCCAGCCACCCACAAGCGAGTTGCTGGTCCCGAAATCGATCCCAAGCGTGATCTGATTGTTCATGTGGATTCAGGATAAAGGCGAACCGCCCCGATCCTCAAGCAAATTGAAAACTTTCTCCGTGCCCGAAGATTTCCGGATCCTCAAACAAAAGCGCTCGCACGGGCGAAGCATCTCCACCCTCAATCGGTAACGGCAAGGCCACAAGTGTGTACACGCCTTCGGGGACGCTTGAGAGAATCAGTCCTTCCAGAACCGCGATCTTCGATCGGTACAAAGCTTGATGCGATTCTAAGGCTTTTGAATCTTCAGGATCCACACTGGGTGTATCAATTCCGACCAGCACACAGCCCTGAGATTGCAGATGCTCGATCAATTCAGGTGAGAGCGCCATAAAGTCCGCATTCCAAACTTCAGGATTCGGAAACGAGTCCGTGCGAAACAGCACACGTGAAGCCTGGATCTTTTTTCCACCCAGATCTGCCGGCATCACCCGCCCGCCGGGTCGTGTTTTCACATGCACCACCTGCGTCGGTCCGAAATAAGAAGTCAGCGGGCGCTTTTCAATGCCCTCGCCTTCGGCGTGATAGTGGGAACTGGAATCCGCGTGTGCGCCTAAATGCAAAGTCGATTGCATACTTGAAAGCAAAAGGTGATGTCCCTTTTTAAAATCCAAAGAGATCTTGCGGTCGAAGGCCACATCGCCCGGAAAGACCGCAAGCTTGGAATTGATTTTCGGAGTGAGATCGTAAACTTTCATAGGCCGATCCTTTAGCGAAAAGCCGGACTGTTTTTTCCAGACCTGGTTATTTCAAGTCTCGAATGGCCCGCAGAACGTTCGCCGCATGACCTTCAGCTTTCACCTTTCGCCATTCTTGCAAGAGCTTGCCGTCTTCGCCAATCAAAAATGTGCTGCGCACAACGCCCATCATTTTGCGGCCATACATATTTTTTTCGTGGATCACATCGAATATCTGACAAGCGGTCTCATCCGCATCACTGAGAAGTTCAAACTGAAAATCCTGTTTGCATTTGAAATTGTCATGAGATTTCAAGCTGTCACGAGAAATACCAAAGACTTCGGTTTTGTTTTTCTTAAAGTCCTTCATCAGTTTTGAAAACTCGATCCCTTCGATCGTGCAACCAGGGGTTGAATCTTTGGGATAAAAATACAGTACGACTTTCTTGCCTTTGAGGTCCTTTAAAGAAAAATCCCCGCCACTTGTTGAGGGCAGGGAGAATTCAGGTACCGTTTCGCCGATTTGAGCTGTCTTGATTTTTTTAGATTTGGTCTTTGCCATAGTCCCAACAGACTATGGCAATCCAAATTTTATGTCACGCACTCTGAAACTTTATGTCCCAGCAGCCGGCGGAGCCTGCTGCGGTTGCTGCTGTTGTTGGCCATCTTGCTGTTGCAATTGCTGAGTTTGCTGATCCTGCTGTTGATCGACGTTTTGCTGCACAATACCAGCCGCAGTTCCAGCTCCGGCATTTAATGACTCGACTTTCTTTTCTGATGTGCCTTCATTTTCTTTCTTTGTGCCGTCAGCATTTTTGCCTTCCTGCGCTTCCCGATCTTGTTTCAGCTCGGCTGCCAATTTCGCACGAGTCGCATCTTCGATTTCTGGCGGGACTTCAGACAAAAGCTTGGCTTCATAGGCGTCGATTTTGATTTCACCATTTTTGATTTGATCCACTGCTGTGCCCGAGCTCTCTTTTTCAGGAGCGCTGGTGCCCGTCACTTTATAACGAGTCCAAGCAATGTGCAGAGGCTCTTCAACTTTGTGAGAAATATCATTCATCGGATGCTCGAACTTGATTTCATCCATGATCATGTACTTATCAGCTGCGATGTCCTGACCGATGCTGGCGCACTCCAGAATTCCCAATCGGCCATGCTTTAATTTCTTCAAGTTACAGACA
>CBIHPB010000092.1:0-11721 GCA_966211485.1 uncultured Bdellovibrio sp. | reverse complement strand
CGTGCACGACTCTATTTCGGACAGACAGACGGATGGACTTATGGGTCGACTGATGGGTAGATGAATTGGAGGAAAGGCGGATGGAAAGATGAATGGATGAATGAATTGGAGGATAAGTAGACTGATAGTTAGATAGATGGATTAGAAGACAGATCGACTGATGGATGGGTAATTGTAAAAGACTGGGAAAAGCGGCTGGGATATTTTGATAGCCTCCGGTTTTAACTTGGGTTTTAATATGAGCATGAGCCCGTCGCAACTTCCCTTTCCACTACGAATCTGTTTGGTCGCCTACCGCTTCCCGATTTTGGGGCGCGCGACGGATCACGGATTTCTGTGGCCGATCGCAAAGGGCTTGGCCCAGCGTGGACATCATGTGACGGTGATCGCCGCCAAGTCGCCGTTAGGGAAAGCCGAAGTTCAGCGTGACGGCGTTCAGGTTTATTATCTGCACGAAGGCTATCCGAATTATTCGGGCATTCGCTTTGAAGTCGCGGTTTATCAAAAGTTTCAACAGCTGCACCGGGAAAATCCATTTCACCTGGTTCACAGCATCGACAAATCGGCGATTGAAATTTCGTCTCACAAAGAAGCCTTGAAAGTGGCCGTCGCCTACGATGTGGATGCCACCCAGATGTCGCAAATTTTTTCAATCCTGGGCATGGTTCAAGAATCCATCGGAAGTCTGCTTTCGACAGGCGTCGCGGTCACCTACAAATTTCTGTCGACTTATTTCGGCGGCGATCGCGCTTTACTTAAAACCGCAGATGGAGTTTTCGTCACCAATCCCCAGCAGCGAATTTTTCTCGAGCGCTATTATCTTTATCCGGATTTTCATATTTACTCGGCTCCGTATGGTATCGAATTGGGAGACCTATCTCCCCGCCCCGAGGCCTTGGATCTGAAAAAGAAATTAAAGCTTCCGGACAACGCGCGGGTCGCAGTCACCATCACTGATATGATGGAGCCCAAAGAAGTCATGAATCTTTTGATCGCGTTCGAGAGAGTCGTCGTGAAAAAGCCGAACTCGTACATGCTGATCATTGGAAACGGACCGGGCTGGAAAGAAATCGAGTTCCAGATGCTTCACTTGGCCTTGGGATCCAAAGTCCTGATGTTAGGCGCGCTGAAGCCCGAAGAAATTTCCGACTGCATTTCAATTGCCGACGTCTTTGTGAATATGAGCTCGCGCTCGACCGGTTTTGAACCGGCGATGATCGAGGCCATGGCTCAGAAAAAAGTGATCATCGGATCCGAGGTCAGCCCCATCTCCAACGTCGTCGAAGATGGCCGCGATGGATTCTTGCTTCGACCGGCGGATACCGAATCGCTCGCTCATCTTTTGATTGAAATTTTCTCGGGCGGATTGCCAACAGCCGATATCGGCGAGCGCGCCTGTGAAAAGGTCACCAATCTTTTCGACACTCGAAAAATGGTTCAGTCGATTGAAGATGCCTACCGCAAAATCTTGCTGAGCACTCGGGTCTTGAAAGCGCGCCAAAAGGCCGCGAAATCCGCGGAAGCTCAAGCTTAAATCGAATAAAATCAGCTCCTGCGCCCAGTCATTTGCTCGACTAACGTCTTATACCCGTCTGATGCCCACCTATTGGCGGTTAGCAGATGCTCTACCCGTTTATTTACCTAAACGCGCAATGCATTAAGCACCTTGAATTCCTAGTCAGCCTTCGAAGCATCTGTATAATTGGGAGTGTTATCAAATATTTAGCTTCAGGGACAAAGCATGACAAAAGCCGACCTCATCAACTTGATTGCAGATAAAGCTGGGATTACTCGTGTGAAAGCGGAGACAGTTGTGAACACCATTTTTGATTCGATGGTGGAAGCTTTGATGAGAGACGACCGCATCGAAATTCGCGGTTTTGGCTCGTTCGTGAACCGTCAGTATGACTCGTACAAAGGCCGCAATCCACGCACTGGCGAAGTCATCAATGTCGATGAAAAGAAGCTGCCATTTTTCAAAGTCGGCAAAGAACTCAAAGACGCTATCAACAAAAGCGGCAAATAAGCGTCCGCTATTAGCTGTTATTGATTTTGCACAAAACAATCCAACAGTCTCCACGATTACAAGAATACCTTTTTGTCCTTAGCCTGACCTTAATTAGTGCACTTTATGGTATTTTTCACGACTGGATCACTTTTCAAATTTCCAATGAGTATTTCGCAATTGCCAAGGGCCTAGGTCCGCAAAGTTCTTTTTTTCCAGCTGTCATAAAGTTAGCAATCAAAGCTTCTTTTTGGACTGGCACCTTAATTGGTGTGTTCTTCTTGATGGCGAATAACAAACATCCCCGCCTCAACTCATTGAACTACAAAGATCTCTACAAGCGAGTTCCGTGGATTTTTATTTGCTCGATGCTTGGAACTACAATAGGCGCCGCAGTGTCGATCGTGCATAGACCTTATTTTTCAGAAGGCGCCGACGATTTAATAAAAAATCCAAACTCTTTCGAGATGGTCGCCCACATGCATTGGGGAACCTATTTAGGTGGATTGCTAGGTGCGGCCTGGATGATTTCGCAAATCCGCACTGCACGCAAAAAAATCAGCTAACAAACCCACCTGTCTTTTCCAGGCCTTTTATTTTTATCTTTGCCGGCCCGGAAGGCCGGCAAACCGCAGGTTCGGGGCGTCGAACCGAAGGTTCGCCTTTGGCGAAACAGCCCCGATTGCAGGACGCAGGCACTGCTGCCGAAGAAATCTCAAAAAATTATACTCAAGAAGCCGAAGCCGGCTCGCTCTCATCCTTCAAAATCTGAAGAAGCTTCGTGCGCGAGAATGGTTTTGTCATATAACCGTCGCAGCCTGAGCGCAGAGCTTTTTCCAAGTCTCCCTTTGTTGCCAGCGCCGTCAGGGCAAGAATTCGAACATGGTGGTGACCGCTCTTAGTTTCAAGCTCGCGAATTTTTTCGGTGGCTTCGTAGCCATTCATAACAGGCATTTGCAGATCCATCAGAATCACTGATGGATCGTCTTTTTCGAACTTCTTCACGCCCTCTTGTCCGTTATCGGCAAACGTCAGATCGACATTGGTTCCCTTGAGATAGGCCTGAATCAACATCTGCACTTCAGGTGTATCTTCAACGACCAGCAATTTGATTTTCTGCGGGAGTGGTTCAACCTTTGGCTCCTCGGCAATGTTGGGCTTGGCTTCCGCAGCTGAGGCAACAGCTGGCGCCGCCGGAGCCGCCACAGGAGCCGCGACTGGTTTCGGAGTCTGGATCGGAGCTGGAGGCACATTATTGTTGGCTTTCGGCTCGATGGTTGAAATCTTCAGAGGCAAAGTGATGCGGAAAGCACTGCCAAGGCCGACTTTGCTGTCGACTTGAATGTGGCCATGCATGAACTCGACCAGACGCTTGGTGATCGAAAGACCAATGCCGGTTCCTTTGCGCAAAGGCCCGGTTTTTTCTTCCAGCTGACGAAACGGAATAAAAATTTCTTCCAGCTTGTCTTCAGGAATTCCAGTCCCCGTATCGCGAACGATAATCTGATATTCCTCGCCCAAACGCTTGATTTGAACGGTGATCATACCGCGATCGGTGAACTTGTTGGCGTTGCTGACCAGATTGATGATGATTTGGTTGATGCGATTTGAATCGCCGTAAATACTTTGTGGGAAGTCATCGTCAACCAAAAGCTCAAGCCGGTTGCCGCGCTCGCGAATCGGGCTTTCCATGATCATCTTGCAGGTCTCAAGCGCTTTGCGGATGTCCATCGGCTGACTATCGATCTTCACTTCGCCGGCTTCGATCTTCGAGAAATCCAAAATCTCATCCACCAGATGCAGAAGGTGCAGACCCGAGCGCTTTTGAATATCCAAAAGCTGCTGCATCTCTTGAGGATTCGGCACAGATTCTGGCAGAAGATCCGTCACGCCCAGGATCGCGTTCAGCGGTGTTCGCAATTCGTGATTGATACTGGCTAGGAACATGGACTTGGCTTGATTGGCTTTTTCAGCCCGGTCTTTGAGGTCCTCGATCTGCGTTTGATATTTCTTGGACTCGTCCAGAGTGCGATTCACCGAATCGGCCAGCACATCGATCTCATCACGAAAACGACCACGCGGCGGATAGAAAAGGTGCGGCGTGAGCTTTGAAATGTACACGTTCTCTTTGAAGAACTTTGAAATCAGGCCCAGGTGATTCAGCACCAGCACCCGGAATGCATACAAAATCAGGAAACTGAGAATCAAAGTCTCCAAAGCCTCGGAAATAAAATAGCGCATGATCTCGGACTTCATCCGCGCCATCACCGGATCTGTTGTCGTGTAAAGGATCATGGTGGCGAAAGGGGTTTTCTCGTCGCTAGGTGACTTCAATGTGTACTGCGATTCATGAATTTCCGAGAAAGAACCGCTTTTGTTGATATCGATAAATGGCAATTCTTGAGACGAGCTTCCCATTTCCTGAATTTTCACACGGATGACTCGTGGGTTGACCAACAAGCCTTGCAGCTGCACACGCGTTTGCTCTTGGTCCACATTCCAAACCGAATTCGAAATGGCCGGCAGAATCACGGCTTCGATATACTGCAGTTCACGCGCCTGATTTTCAGTTTCAGCCTTGCTCTGAAACAAAAGACTGGCAAAAGTCCACACGACCGTGAACACCACATTCACGACAAGAACAATAGCGAGAAGCTTTTTATCAAGAGAAAGAAATGAGCTGACTTTGTTCTTCATGGCTCCACATTTTTAGGCTCATTTCCGAGGGAAGACAATCAGTTGGCGCTGCGTTTGCGTGTTAGCAAATGATCCATCAAACCTGAAGCAAGCTTGAAGAGAATCTTAATCTTGCCGCTTTGCCGCCTCTGGAAGCCACATTTGATTTTTGGCGATGACAGACAGCCGACAAATTCGGGAACATTGGCTCGATTTTATTTGCGTTCGTCTTTATGGGCCTCTGCCAAATCACCTTTGAGAGCTCGCAATTCAGCAGGCTCCATGGAAAGCGCCGGCTGAGACGTCAATAGGCCATGAAGAATCTGTGTGGAACGCGCGAGCTCAATTCCGTTCTTATCCATAGCATGCGCCGTGACGGAAACCTGATTGCCAAATCCAAGAGATTGAATCTCAGACAAAGAAATCTGAGACGCGTCGACGGAGTGACCGTTCACTGAAAGAGCTAAGCGAAGTCCTTGGATTTTTTCTTTCGTGTCCAGACGCGCCGCCAAGATTTTCGCGCCCTCATCAGTTGAGCGAAGTTCAACTTCCACGTCCAACATCAGCGGAGCTGCCACCGCACCCAGCTGAACCGGATTTGCCTTGGTAAACTGACCCGCTTTGAATCCAGCCAAAACTTGCGGAGACAAACCCTCCAACCACTTCACGTATTCGGTGTAGGTCACGCATTTTACTTCCGGCAGACCACAGACCACTTCGGCAAAGTTGGTCATCGCCTCATAATAAGCGCCATCATTCCATGCTGAAAAGTGATGTCCGATATTGATCGGGGCTCGGCTGCCGCTGTAGTTTTTCGAGAACCAAGCAATGTAGGTGTCATACATCTGTTGCGAGTAAAGCTCTTTGTTGTCGGTGTCGGGCTCGCCATTGCTTTGGGAGACATAGAAGTTGTAGTCCATCGACAAAGTTTTTTTGCCGGTACCCGCGATCTTCAGCTCGGCCAAAGGAAAGTTCCAGATTCCCAGCGAAGATTTCGCCGGCCAATAATCGGTCGAATCGGTCTGAGAGCAATCGTAGGTGAAACCAAAGTCTTTCAGAGATTTGTACATTCCCTGGTTGGTTGAAAGCAGTGGCGCGCGATACCCCTTGATATCGCTTTTCTTCATCAGCCAGCCGTTGGCAATCTCGCGCTGCGGATCGATGCTTTCGATCGAGAAGACATTGAAGATCAGTTTTTCGAATTGTTTGAATTCGGACGTCCACTGCTCGTAGGTCCATTCGCCGCCGTCATAGTGACCGTTAGCGTGCGAGCCAATTTCGTGACCTTCTTTGTAGGCCAGGTTCACTTGGTCAATGCGAAGTGCGATATCATCCGAATCATCACCAAATCCGATATCGGATTTTCCCGCGCTGTGGCCGGGAGCTTGGTACAAAGTCTCATTGGCTTCTGAGAGGAAATAGACACCGCTGGCAAAAAATGTAAAGCGCACGTCGTGGTGTTTGTTTCTTTGCTCTTGCGCGAAAGCGCGGATTTTCTTCCAGACGCTGAGATTGTAAGAGCCATCAAATGAGAACAAAACGTACTGCGGAGGACGCTCGCCCGCATTGGCCAAAACTGCCCAAATCAGAATGACAACAGCCAAAAACGTTCGCGCGAATGTCTTCATTTCGATCCTCTTTTCCTTCCTGAATGCTGGAAAAAGATCCAAATTATCAGAAATCATTCGACTGAAAAGAGTCAGAGAACAGACAGGAAAAAGCTGCCAAACCGTCTACTTCTTTGACATTTCCAGTAAACTAAACTGAACGTTAACGGTTTCTGGTTGAGAAATGTAAAGACTTTCCTAATCTCTTCAGATCGCTTAAATCAGGACCGATAATTTCCTTAAGATTAACAACCCAGAGGTGGGAAATATGATCGACAGATTTGGTCTACGACAAAAAATGTTTATCTCCATGTTAGCCTTCACGATCCCACTCTGCATATTGGCGTTCCTGATGTATCAGGCTCAGACGGTCAATATCGACTTTGGAGCTCGCGAGCGCCAGGGAAACCAATTCCAGCGCCCCCTTGAAAAAGCACTTCACGCCGCCAGCCTTCACCGCATCTACTGGCAACGTTCCAGTCACGGATCCTCTGACGCCAAATCGAAAATCTCTGACACCGAAAGAATGGGCGACGAAGCCTTTTCGGATCTCATGAGCAAACATGCCGAACTGGGAGAAGCCCTGGAATTCACGCCAGAAGGCCTGAAGAAAAGAAAGCGCGATGGCTTTCACGCTTCCGCAATGAAGACGGCATGGGAAGAGCTGAAGAAGTCGCCCAGTGAAGAAAAACATTTGGCTCTGATCGCCGGCCTTCGCACCATGATCACGCATATGGGTGATACGTCCAATCTAATTTTGGATCCGGATTTGGACAGTTACTATTTGATGGATATCACATTGTTGGGATTGCCACAGACCCAGGACCGCATTCAGGATATTCTAGTCAACGTGGAAGGAATTTTGGCGAAACCTGAAATTTCAATCGCCGATCGCATTCAAGTTGCGGTGTATGCAGCGATGCTAAAAGACGCCGATATCGCACGCATCACGGGTGATGCTCAGACAGCATTGAATGAAGATCCGAATTTCAATGGAGCTAGCGAAAGCTTGCAAGCCAAGCTTCCTCCGGCTGTCGCCAGCTACCAAAAATCTTCTGAAAAACTGCAACAGTTGTTGGTTCAAATTTCAAATCCGCAAGCAGCCTCCGTTGCTGTGGCAGACCTTGAAACTGCCGGTCAAGAGGCCTTGAAGCAAAGCTTCGATCTTTCGGATGTCGGGGCTGACGAGCTGGAAGTTCTCTTGGAAAAGCGTGTGCACGCCCTTTCAAAAGAGCGCTCGATGGACAGCTGGATTTCATTTATCATTGCGGTGTTGGCCTGCGCCTTTTCTCTGCATATGGCGCGCTCTTTGGCGAAAGCGATCAGCAGCGTCGTTCTTCATCTGACCCAGACAGGTTCGCATGTGGAAGGCTCGAGCGGCCAGCTTTCGGGTGCCAGCCAAGAGCTGTCGTCTTTGACTTCTGAAGCTGCGGCCTCGCTGGAAGAATCCGTTGCCAGCATTGAAGAACTTTCAAGCATGGTTCATCAAACAGCACAGAACTCGAAAAAAGTGACCGAGCTTTCCGGCGACGCCGAAAAATCAACCGCCACTGGCGAAGAGCGAATTAAAAATCTGATTGCCTGCATGACCAAGCTGACTGCGGGCTCCAAGCAAATCGAAGCGATTATCACTGTCATCGACGACATCGCCTTCCAAACCAATCTACTGGCCCTGAATGCGGCGGTTGAAGCTGCTCGTGCGGGCGAGCAAGGCAAAGGATTTGCGGTTGTTGCTGATAGCGTTCGCTCTTTGGCTCAGAAAAGTGCGGAAGCGGCGAAGGAAATTTCGACTTTGATTCAAAGCAACGTCTCGATGATTCAGGAAGGTGCCGACCTCGCCGGACACAGTGACAAGGCCCTGCAGGCCATTGTCAGCAGCGTTCAAAAAGTGACAGCCCTGAACAAAGAAATCTCACAAGCCTGTGACGAGCAATCTGCGGGACTAAGCCAAATCACCACCGCTTTGAACACGATTGATTCGACCACTCAGAAAAATGCGGCTTCTTCAGAGGAAATCGCGGCGGCTTCGACTGTGTTGTTGAATGAAAGTCAGTCGATGCGCTCTCACACGCTGATGCTGGAGACATTGGTTCGTGGCAAACGCCAGAACCAACACACGGCTTAACGATAAGGGAAAACACGAAGACTGCGGATGTCTTTGATGCCGTTCAGGCACATGAACAGACGCTCGAGTCCCAAGGCAATGCCACCGGAAGGTGGCATTCCTGCTTTCAGGGCCGCCAGAAAATCCGCATCTAGGTTTGGAATTTCTTTTCCCAAAGACTTTTTGATCGCCAGGTCGGCCTCAAAGCGCTCGGCCTGAATGCTGGGATCATTGAGCTCGTGGAAAGCATTGCAGATTTCAAATCCCTTCCAGTAAAGCTCGAAACGCTCGCCCCACCCGTCTTCGGTGATTCGCGCCAAAGCCGCTTGAGAGGGCGGATACTTCTCGACGATCAGCGGCTGCTCGGAATCTAAAAAGGGTTCAATTTTCTCGATAAACAAAAGATAGAAAACATCGTCCCATAATTCGTAATTGCGGACAGTGTCGCCAAGACCCACTTGAGCGGCCAACGTTTTGAGCTCGGCCATTGTCGTTTGTGGGGTCAGCTTGAAGTTTAACTTTTCCTGAAACAGCTGAGCCATGGATTTGCGTTGAAATCCGCTGACGTCACCGCCCAGGAATTCGATCAAATGCAAAGTGTCCTGCATGATCTGTTCAAGTCCGTGGAAAGCGCGGTACCATTCCAACATCCAAAATTCGGGCTGATGCCGCTCGGAAATTTCGCCGCGACGGAAACAAGGACGGATTTCGAAAATGCTTTCATATCCACTCGCCAGCATTTTTTTAAGATGCAGCTCGGGACTGGTTGGCAGATAGTATTTGTCCGTGGGAAACAGATCCAAGAAGGGTTCCGTGCCGGGGCAAACCACAAGTGTGGGCGTCTGGGCTTCAAGAAATCCTTTGCCGGTAAAAAACTGTCGGACCCGCTGCAGGAATTCAAACCATTTGCGCTGAATTTCCGGAGTGGACCCCAAGATTTTTGGCTCTTGCAGAGCCGGCGCCAATAAAGTCAGTGCGGTGACTTTTCCTGATTTTAATTCTAGGGCCACCCAGTCACCTGGCGTTAGGACCTCGAGCGGAAAATCCTCAACCGACTGAATGTGCCATTCTCCTTTTCCAGCCAAAGCCAGACGACCCTGCTTCAAGTCGACTTGCGACAGGCGTCCTGCGACCTCGGCGTTGGCAGGCATCACAGGATATGGCTTCCACTGTGTTTTGAGATAGGTTTGGCGATCCATCGAAGCCGCAATCTGCCATGCTCCACCCAAAAAGACCAGCTCGTGAGACGAGGCCCGATGCATAAAGACAAGAACCCTCGACTAGGAAGCCTCTTCTCTCTGTGTTAGTGTTTTGAGACTTCGAAAACCCTTTCCCAAAGGATCGATTCATGATGACTCCATCACTTGCTATCCCGCTCTTTGATGATGCCAAACCGGATCTGCAGCAGATCTTAAAGACCTTCGCTTCGCAGGCCGAATGGGTGGGACTGAGGCTGGTTCAGGAAAACACGCACACCCGCGCCGTTCGCAACGGCCGCCCCGAAGAAAATCAGGTCACCTTTGATCGCGGTTTGATGATCGAAGTCTTGGTCGATGGTCATTTCGGATATGCTGGCACCAGCAATCTCTCTCCGAATGGACTGCAAAAAGCTTTCGAGCGAGCCAAGCAACTGGCAAAATCCGGATCGCGCCACAAAGTTTTCAATTTCGACAAAAGTGTTCGCCCCGCCTCCAAAGGCCACTACCGCACGCCGGTTTTTAAATCTTTGGATTCGGAAACCGTGAAAGGTCTGACCGATCTTTTGATGAAGGCAAGTCAAAAACTGAAGGCCTCTGACAAAGTCGTCACGGCCTTAGCCATGGGCCGCTTCGTTGAAACACAGATGGAATATGTTTCAAGCTCTGGTGCGCACACGGAACAAGATTTTCTGTTACTCGCCAGCAATTTCTCGGCGACTGCGCAAGAGGGCACCGAAAGCTTCACTCGCACCGTGAATGGCAGCGTTGCCCGGTGCGTGCAGATGGGATTGGAAGCTTGGGATCACGATGAAATTCTCGCTCAGTGCGAGCGCACCGGCACCGAGGCCCTCGCCCTGCTGGCAGCTCCCAATTGTCCAAACGACACTCGCGATTTGATTTTGGCACCTGATCAGATGTTGCTGCAAATTCACGAATCCATCGGGCACCCGCTGGAGCTGGATCGCATCCTCGGTGACGAGCGCAACTACGCCGGCTGGAGCTTTGTGAAGCCCGAAGATTTCGGCAAGCTTCAGTATGGCTCGTCCTTGATGAATGTGACATTTGATCCGACCGTGCCGGGTGAATACGCCTCTTATGGATTTGATGACTGTGGAAATCCAGCCAAACGTGAATTCCTAATTGAAAAAGGAGTTTTGAAGCGTGGACTTGGAAGCCTGGAATCGCAGACGCGCTCGAAAATTCCGGGTGTGGCGAACTTCCGCTCGTCCTCGTGGAATCGCGCGCCGATTGACCGCATGGCGAATATCAATCTTGAGCCTGGCTCTTCCAGCCTCAAAGACATGATCGCTCAGACGGAAAAAGGCATCTACATGGAGGCCAATAATTCTTGGTCGATTGATGATTACCGCAACAAATTTCAATTCGGCTGCGAGTTCGCTCGCCTGATCGAAAATGGAAAGCTGACCAAAGTGGTGAAAAATCCAAACTACCGCGGCATCACGGTTCCTTTCTGGAATTCATTGAAAGCGGTCGGCTCGGCTCCGGAAGTTGAAATTTATGGATCTCCTTGGTGTGGAAAAGGCGAACCTAGCCAGGTCATTCGCGTCGGCCATTCGGCGCCGCCATGTCTCTTTAGCCAAATCGAAGTGTTCGGAGGTGGTCAGTGAGCCCGTTTGTCGTCGATCTTGAAAAAACATTCGAAAAGCTTTCCAATTCGCTGTTTGAAAATTTACAAGCTGGCGAAGAGCTGAATCTCAATCTCAATGCGGAAGAGTCCACCTTCGTTCGCTTCAACAAAGCCCAGGTTCGTCAGAACACCTTTGTCGATCAGCGTGGACTTTCCATGCAGTTTCAATCCAACAACCGCAAGGTGACCTTTGAGGCCGCCATCAGCGGCGATCTGGAAACCGATCGCAAAACCATGATGAAGCTTCTGGCACGTGCGCGCGAAGAAGCAAAGATTTTGCCGGAAGATCCTTTTATTGTCGGCATGGAAAATCGCGGACAAAGCCGCAACATGCACTCGGGACAATTGCTGGGACCAGAGGAAAGCATCGACAAAGTTGTTGAAGCCAGCCGTGGCAGTGACTTTGTCGGCTTTTACGCTTCAGGCCCGGTTGTGCGGGCCACCCGAAACTCGAAAGGTCAAAGCCACTGGTTTTCGACTGA
>CBIHPB010000091.1:0-11989 GCA_966211485.1 uncultured Bdellovibrio sp. | reverse complement strand
ATTGGCGTTGAGTTTGAAAATAAAAAAGTACACGGTGCCAATCAAAATAACAACCGGAATATAAAGCGGACTGGCCATGGCGATCAGCACCAGCATGGCGATCATATCAAAAATAATTGCCAAAAGTTCGGCGAGCGGTCCCCCGAACAGACGGAACACGTTTCCGTAATCACTTGAAAATCGCGTGATAATTCGTCCCGCCGGTGTGGTGTCGAAGAAGCTCATCGGTTGGCGAGAGGTGCGGAAGGTGGTCTCGTCATAAATTTGGCTGACCGCTTGAGCGGACAGGCGCGAGAACACCACGCGAAAAATCAGAACAAACGAAAATCCCAGCAAGCACAGGCCCAACAGCAGAATGATATAATTGGCGGATTCAAAATTTTGAAACAGAGAAGGCACCGGTTTGCAGGCGCGCTCGGGCGTGGGTGTGCAGAAGCTATCCACCCAAATGCCGATGATATTGGCGTTGGCTAGAAGACAGGCGCGTCCGATAAAGCCAAGGCTTAAGCACATGATCACACGAGGAAGATAGGGCCTGTAGGCCGACCATAAAGTTTCAAACACCGAAGCGTTGTAGCCTCCGGTGGATTTGGTCTCTTGCTCCAGAAATGATTTCTTCTGGTTCATGATTCGTTCTCCGGCGTTTCCATCGGGGTTTTCGCCTATTCCTCTTCGACCCCAGAGGCGGCCGCTTTCAGCTCCTGAATTTGCGAAGCCAAAGCTTTTTTCGATTCGTCATGGGCCACGGTCGCTGCAAATTTGCGGAATTCAGCATTGGTTGCCAGAAGTTCGTGGAAAGTTCCTTGTGCGTGCAGTCTTCCGTCGTGCAAGAAGATCACGCGGTCTGATTTTTCCAAAACGGTCAGACGGTGGGTCACCAAGAGCCGCGTGCGATCTTTCCAGGCCCCTTTGATCAGACCCTCAATTAGGAGATTTTCTGTGTCCACATCGACCGCACTCAAGCAGTCATCCAACAAGATAATCGGTGCGCGGTAATAATCCACACGTGCCAAAGACACGCGCTGTTTCTGACCGCCTGAAAGGTTCACGCCGCGCTCGCCGATCTCGGTGGCCAGTCCATCTTCGACTCGTTCCTTGGAAAGATCGAACTGGGCATTTTTCAGGGACTGGACAATTCCGGTATCGAGATCGGGTCCTTGGATATCATAGTCAAACGCCACGTTCTCGCGAAGGCTGGCGCTCATGATAAAACCCTCTTGTGGAACGAAGGTAAAAAATTGGCGCAGCTGATCCAGTGGCATTTGAGCGGCATCATTGCCTTTGATCTGGTAATGGCCAAAGGAGGCACCCGTTTCACCCAACAGGCTTAAGAGCAGAAGACTTTTCCCGCTGCCGACTTCGCCGACGATGGTGATAAAATCGCGATTGCGAATCTCAAAGGAAATATCTTTCAGCAAATGGTGAGGACCAATGTTGAGATTGAGATTTTTGAGATCCAAAACTTTTTCCTGATTGGTCAATGGCTGCAGTTTCACGAATTCACCGGCGCGCTTTTGCGGATTGATGTTCTGCAGCTTCAGGTAATCGTCGATCCGCTTCAGCGAAGTCCAAGAATCAAACACGAACGTAAAAAACCAGGGCAATTGCCGGAAAGGACGCGTGAGAAAAACACCGACGATCCACAGCAGTGCAAGCAGCGTTCCGGTCGTGACTTCTCGGTCCGACATATAGACCAGCGAACTGATCGCCGCCAGATTCAGCAGGAAAGTCACTGACGAGCTGATACTATTCATTGCTTGACCGTTGGTCACCATGCGGATGCGATTGACCGTTTCAATTTTACGGACGTCGAAAATTTTCTCTTCGAAACTTTCCACCCATCCCAAAATCCGCAGTGTGCGGATATTCTGAATCCACTCGCTGACCAGACCGATGCGGTCGGCCGCCAGGCGCTTGAATTGGAAAAAGTATTTGCTCTGGCGGTAGGCCATCACAAAACTGACCAGCACAATCGTGCCCATCACGGTCATCAGCGGCCACAGTGGGATATTGAAATTTCGCACCAAGGCCCACGGCGCTAAAATCAGCGGAAATAAAATCCCAGCACCGACGGGAAGACTTTGCTCGAGAAAAACCGTCGCCCCTGGAATGTCGGTCGCATACAGAGAAACGATTTCCCCCACCGGCCGGCCGGCCATACTATCGGTGCGAAGATTCAGCGTGTGATTGTACATTCGCTGCGCCAGCACCCGCTGCATATGCAGGGCCTCGCGCATGCCCAGGTAATTGGTCAGCAGGTTAAATCCTAAAGCTAAAAACAGACTGACAAACGAAAGCAGCAGATAGTGGATCGAGCCCTGCGATTTTAGAAGCTGGTCAATAAATTCCTTTTGCAGGAAAGGACCCAAGAGACCAAAAAAAGTGGCGAACAATGAACAGAGAACAATCGTCAATTTCCAGAAGGGTCGCGAGAGAAAAACTTCCAGAAGAAGGCGCTGCAGGCTGGTGAGGGGACGAAAAAGCTTCTGCATGAGGGCTTTATTCAAGCCCTTCGAAACCACCCGGTCAAGCTCCATCGGTCTTTGAAAGATTTCATGACGGCATGGGGAACGCTGTCAGCGCGAAAAAGTGCCAGCCGCCCCCAGCGCGGTTCGATTCGAATTTCAGGGGAAACGTGATAAAGGCACAGTTCGCCGCCATCACCCACATTCCAGTTGGGATTCAAATACAGAACAAAGCTTAAGATTCGCGCGCCTGGCTGATTTTTTTGCGAGGGGCTTTGGTCAATGTGCCGCTCGTAAAATTGACCCTGCGAGTAGCGCGCCAGATGACACTCGAAACTTTGCGCACCCAAATAGAAAGACCGATTGAGATCATTCTGCAAACCTTGAATTGACTGTGCCAATTGCGAATAAATCGGATCTCTGAGATCGACCCAGTGGGTCCAATCGCTGCGGATGTCGGTCGCCTGTTGCTGCTCGGCACCTCGACCCACCTTGGCAGCCTGAAACTGACCTTCGGACCAGAGAGTTTGAGCTCGCTGCAAGAGGTCCTGCAGGAGACTTTCCGGAAAGAAATTTTCCAGTAAGACCCAGTCTTGTTCCTGCAGATGCGTGAGAGATTCTTCCGAGATCCTAGACATTGATAGAAAGAGTTTCTACACTAAATCCGATGCAAAAATCACGCAGAGATTTGTTGAAAATTTTGGCAGCAGGAACGGCCGTGGGCTCTTTGGCTCCGCTTTCAGGCTGTACGACTTTGGATCGCTGGGTGATGGGCGAAACACGCGATGAGGGCGACAAAGTCCTCGTGCTGGGTGCGGGCCTGGCGGGGCTTGCGGCCGCTTATCAGCTGAAGAAAAATCAAATTCCGTTTCGCTTGATCGAAGGTTCGTCGCGAATTGGCGGTCGCATCTGGACAATCAAGGATCTAACGATCTCCTCTCGCCATGGCGAGCTGGGTGGCGAGCGAATTGAAACCGATCATCAAGCTCTGCAAACGATGGCGCAAGAGCTGAAGGTGAAGTTGCTGGAATTTGATTCGAAGGAAAGTGTTGCTTGGATTGAAAAGGGCCGCGCGTCGGCTGGCAAAGAGTGGCGCAAAGAAGTCGGCGATTTGATGAAAGTCTTCCAGCAGATTCAATCCGAGATTTATGGCAAAACTCCGCAGATCCTCAATTTGCAAAACCGCGATCAGTTTCCGCGTGCGGTGCAGATCGATCGCATGTCGGTAGCGGAATTGCTGGATCGCTTGTCTTCGCAATTGGATGGGTGGATGAAACCTTTTCTCGAGCAACTGGTGCGCTCAGAGTGGGGAGTTGAACCCTTTGAGATTTCGGCTTTGCATTTGGTTCACTGGATGCGGGATTCGTTCCGTCCATTCGGAAAAAAATATTTGAAAGTCGCCGGCGGAACTTCGGTGCTGACTCAGGCTTTGTTTGACCGTGTCGGCGGTGTGATCCCCGAGCGCTTTATTCAGTTTCATCACGAGCTGATTGAAATCAAGGCCTTCGAAGGCGGTTGGAGCTTGTTCTTCAAAACGCCCGACGGACGAGCGGAATTCAAAGCTCGCCGTGTGATCTGCACCTTGCCTCCGACCATGCTTCGGCAGGTGACGGGCTGGGAAGATATTCCGATGGGACCTTCCCGGCGCGAGCTGATTGCAGGTCAAAATCTTGGCTCTCATGGCCGAGCACTGCTTGGATTTCAAGATCGCTTCTGGGGCGAGACTTCGGTTTTAGGCACGGGCGGCACAGTCTATACGGACATGGTGGCCTCACAGTTGACCGAAGGCGGTGATCCGGCGGTCTCTGGTTTGAATTCTTTGCACGGCGTTTTGCAGGCGACGGTCGGCGGTAAGGCCGGCGAAAGTGCGGGCCTTCATCTGGTTCAGCAGGTGTTGAAGGAAGCCGATAAAATCGCCGTGAAACCAATGGCCTTTGAGAACATTTCCTATGTTCAGAACTGGAAGCTGCATCCCTGGAGCAAAGGAAGCCGCAGTTATCTGAAGCCCGGTCAGTTTCAGAGCTTTAATACGATGGCTCAAGAGGGTGATTCTGCCAATTGGCACTTTGCCGGCGAGGGCTTTAGCCTCAATTGGATGGGCATGATGAATGGTGCGGTTCAGACGGGGATCGATGCTGCCAATCGATTTCTCAAGACAAGCACCTGATCTTGCGCTAGATAACGGCCATGCCGAAGAAGTCGAAAAATAAGATCAATTACTCTGTCTCTGAGATCCTCTCGCACGTTCGTCCCACACCGGTGATCGAGACCAAACATTCCAATGAAGAAAAAGTTGAAATCATCGCCAAGCACATGACCGAGATCATGAAGGTGCTGGGAATGGATCTTAAAAACGACTCGATCCAGGACACTCCCAAGCGAATCGCGAAAATGTACGTGAACGAAATTTTCAGCGGCTTGGATCTCGCGCAATTTCCCAAAATGACCGTCATCGAAAACGAAATGCAGTACGATCAGATGGTGGTCATCAAAGGCATCCAGGTTTTGAGCGTTTGCGAGCACCACTTCCAAACCATCGACGGCTTTGCCACCGTGGCCTACATTCCAAACAAAAAAGTCATCGGACTTTCCAAGATCAACCGTATCGTGCGTTTCTTCGCCCGCCGTCCGCAGGTGCAGGAGCGTCTGACCAAGCAAATTGCCGATTGTCTGCAGTATGTTTTGGAGACCGAGCATGTGGCGGTTCATATCAACGCCAAACACTACTGC
Source organism: uncultured Bdellovibrio sp. (assembly GCA_966211485.1). Lineage (GTDB taxonomy): Bacteria > Bdellovibrionota > Bdellovibrionia > Bdellovibrionales > Bdellovibrionaceae > 21-14-0-10-47-8. The sequence continues at coordinate 6,794 of CBIHPB010000091.1, read as the reverse complement.
GTGATTGCGCGCGGGGTTCAGGATTCCAACAGCACCACGTCCACCAATGATTTGCGTGGGCATTTCAAATCGAAGCTTGAGACTCGGGAAGAGTTTCTGAAGAATACTTAGGGAATTCGCTCGTTCGCGCTCGGTTTGTCATACGCACGCATATATACTCTTTTTCTCTCTCTTAACGACCTCTTCCGATCAAAGGCCATTATACTGGCCAACTGGCCATTTTAATGGCCTTGATCCGAGAGACACGTATTCGTGCAATGACGGTCTATTGTCAGTTCTGACCGTATACCGTCATTCAAGAGAACCCCATGCCGAAGTTTTTGTCTCATTTTGAAACAGGACCTCTGTATTCGAGTTAATAGAGTCCAGATTCTTTATTGTGATTCAGGTTCTTCTAAAAAAGCCCAGTTCCCTCTGAAACGATCGGCGTTTTTAGCCGATAAGTACTGTGAACCTAAAAGGGGGAATCATGAGTCAATACGATCTCGTCGGCCTTCACGAATTTCTGATGCAAACACCTGAACAGGGCCTGCGTAAGATGTTGGTCGATAACAAGCCTATGAGCGACGTGCACTTCAGTCTTTTGATGAAAGTGGCTCGTCACTGCAAGGCTGAAGAGTTCAGCCAGCACTGCGAAAAAGAAGACTTCCCAAAAGTCAAAATGGGACCAGCCGAACAAAAAATCAAAGACAAGTTCTGGAAGGACTGCCTGCAAGCCTGCCAATCGCGAGGCCTGCTGAATCCAGCTCTTCCACAAAAAGCTGCGGCTTAATCCGAGCTTTTACTGCCGCTACGGCAGTGGAAATCTGCTGAAGGTACGTCGTACTTTCGGAAATTTAAAAACGAACTTCGAAAAGCCCTGGGAAATCCCGGGGCTTTTTCTTTTGGTTCACTTCTGCAAGGCAGTGGCCGGGCTTACTTCCATTTGGCAGTGGAATTTCCGAAATAAGGCCCTGCGAAATCTGCGAGCCTTTATGATTGCCGGAAATTACTTCCCGGCTTCCAGTGCCTTCTGCACGATTTCGTGGGTGTTCGAGCTTAGGCCTGCGCGCGCCATGCGTTCGATTTCTCGGTGGGCTTTTTCGCGGCTGGTGCCGGCCAGTTTAGTCCAGACGTCGAAGGCTCCGGCCAGTCTTGCTGCGACCTGTGGGTTGAGCTTGTCGATTTCGATCACTCGGTCGGCCATGAAGGCGTAGGTGTCCTGATCGGGTCGGTGGAACTGGCTGAGGTTTCCGCCAAAACCGCCGATCAGCGAGTAGACGCGATTTGGATTTTTGATATGGAAATCAGGATGGCTCATCAGTTTTTGCACGGTCGCAAAAGTGTTTGGATGAGACGAGTACGCTTGATGCACGAACCACTTGTTCAAGACCAGGCCTTCGGATTTCCACTGTTGGTAGAATTTGTCGATCGCCCAGTCGCGCAGATCATTTTCGAAATCCACAAGATTCGCGAAAGCCGCCTGCTGATCCGTCATGATCTTTGCTGTTTCAAATTGCGCTTTGGCTAAGGCCTGATGCTGAGGCAAAGACGCAAGGTACGTCAGCGCTTTGTTCTTCAATTTTCGTCGGCCAAAATCTTTTGGGTCCAGGCTTGCGATATTCTGTCCATGATGAGCTTCATAGATTTTCTGAAGCTGAGCTTCCGCCGCCTTCGCGAATCCCTGAGTCATCAAATCATGTGCTTTTTGGAAAGCAGGACCGTCTAAGACGGGTTCGAGCTGTGCCAAATAGTCAAACGATGGCAGCAGCATCAATTTCGCTTTCAGATCTGGATCCAGCTCTGAATTTTCTACGACGCTAACGAAAGCCTGCACCACAGCTGATGCCAATTCCGGAGTTTTTCCCTCGCGGTAAGCGCAGATCAATTTGGAATTCAGCTGCAGATAAATTTTCTGAGCCGCATCCCAGCGGTTGAAAGCGTCCGAGTCATGCTTCATCAAAAATAGCATGTCTTCAAAGCTGGCATCATGCTTGAGATGGATTGGAGCTGAGAATTGTCGGTTCAAAGACAGCACAGGTCGTTGAGTGACGTTCTCAAAAACGAAAGTCTGTTGTTGCTGTTTGAGATGGATCAAATCTTGATTTTCTGTGTTCACAACAGCCTGAGCCGACTGGATCTTCATATCTTTGCCGGCTGAATCCAAAAGACCAATCACCAACGGAATATGGAATGGCTTCTTTTCAACTCCTTCGACTTTTTCTTGTGAAGTCAGATCGCATTTCTGTGAAAGCTCAAGCGTGTACTTTTTCGAAGCCGCATCGAAATTTTCTTTGACCGAAACTTCCGGAGTTCCGGCCTGTGAATACCAAAGCTTGAACTGATCCCAGTTTTGGTTGTTGGGCTCGGCGATCGCTTTGGCAAAGTCTTCGATGATGACCGCTTGGCCATCATGGCGCTTGAAATAAAGATCCATACCTTTGCGGAAGCCGGGACGACCCACCATGGTTTGCATCATGCGGATGACTTCGGAGCCTTTTTCGTAAATCGTAGCGGTGAAGAAGTTATCAACCGCATAGCAAGAAGCCGGACGGATTGGGTGAGCATTCGGGCCCGAGTCTTCAGCAAATTGGTAATTGCGAAGATCGTCGACGTTTTCAATGCGGATCAAAGCGCGCGAGCTTTGGTCCATCGAAAATTCCTGATCGCGGAAAACGGTGAGACCTTCCTTGAGGCTTAAGTGAAACCAGTCACGCAAAGTCACACGATTGCCGGTCCAGTTGTGGAAGTACTCGTGTGCGATCACAGACTCGACAGAGAAATAATCCGAATCGGTCGCAGTCTGCGGATTGGCGAAAACCAAGCGCGAGTTGAAAATATTCAGGCCCTTGTTTTCCATCGCACCGGCGTTGAAATCATCCACCGCCAAAATCATATAGGTCGAAAGATCATACTCGCGGCCGAAGCGCTCTTCATCCCACTTCATCGATTTTTTTAGCGACTGCATGGCGAACTGACAGCGATCTTGCATGCCATGGGCGGCATAAATTTCCAGATCCACTTTTTTGCCAGACATCGTCGTGAACTGATCGCGAACCATACCAAGATCTCCAGCTACCAGCGCGAAAAGATAGCAAGGCTTTTTGTGTGGATCTTCCCAAGTCACTTCGTGACGACCACCTGGCAGAAGGTGAGCCGACATGCGGTCTCCGTTCGAAAGCAGAACCGGATATTTTTTCTGATCCGCTTCGATGCGCACACGGAATTTGGTCATCACATCAGGGCGATCCAGGAAATAAGTGATCTTGCGGAAACCTTGTGCCTCACACTGCGTGCAGAAAACACCGTTACTTTTGTAAAGGCCTTCCAGCGACGTGTTCTCTTGCGGCTTCAGCTCGGTTTCAATTTTCAGTTCAAAATTTTCAGGCAGACCTGAAATTTTCAAACCATTGGGAAGCACTTCGTAAGCTGGAGTTTGGCCATTCACCAAGACGGAAACCAGCTTCAGCTCTTCACCATCCAAGAACAGCTCGCGATTGCTGCCGGTCTTTCGCATCTTCATCGCCGAAGTCACGCGCGTGACATCTTCAGTCAGGATGAAATCCAGACTGAGGTGATCGACGGCAAAGTCAGGGGCTTGATAGTCTTTGAGATAAATTTTTTGAGGTGCTTCAGATTTTGGCATACTTCGAACTTAGATTCGGCGGCCGGGCGGGTCAAGCGGATGCAGCACACCACTGCCAAATGGAAGTGGAATCGGCAGATAATTTGCCACACAAATCACGTTCAAATCATGTCAGCGAGAGACTGCCGACCTCGAGAGCCGAGGTCAGCGAATAGAAAGAAAACTAAACCACTTTTGTCAAAGCCGTGAGCCCTTTCACGACGGCGGCAAGACGAGCCAAATCATGAATTTTGTCAGCTTCGACATTCAAAGTGCGCAACGCTTTCTCGTGTGACGACACGCAAGTGTGGCAACCGTTCACCACGCTGACAGCAAAAGCCATCATCTCAAAGCGCTCTTTGCCATTCTGAGGTTTTCCCAAAGACTGCATACGAAGACCGGCTCGAGCATAATTTGCTTCCACATTCTCGGCGTCCAAAAAGCTTTTAAATTTGTAATACGTATTCAGCATTCCCATGATGGCCGCAGATTCTTTGGCCTCTTGGATTTGCTCGGAAGTAAAATCCAAAGTTTTCAAGCCGTCTTCGGCCATAACCATCAGATTTTTATTTTCCAGCGAAGTCGCAACCGCCATCAGCCCGAGAAATCTTTCGGCTTCGCCCAGCGGACTTTCTTCCATAATCTTTTTCAAATTCATCATCAAATCCCGGAAAACCGAAGTCGAGGCCCCAGGAAAAGAAGTTTCAAAGTAAGCATCCATTTTTTCAGAGATCGACATAAAAAAATCCTTTCAAAGTCTTCTTCATGTTTATTTTTTTCTCTTTTTCCTTCTGACATCGATCTGCCGGCCACGATGGCCGGCAAAAAGGCCTTCTCAAGGATGGATGTACAAACAAATCCACCCAAGACAGCTGCGCTCGAGGGGCGCTGCTAAAAGAAAACTAGCCCAGACCATCGGCCCGGGGGGGCATTAACCCAAAGTCGCCTGACCCTTTTCCCAGTTACAAGGGCAGAGCTCGTCCGTCTGCAAAGCATCCAGCGTGCGCAAAACTTCTTTCACGTTACGGCCGACGCTCAAGTCATTCACAGACACCCATCGTACGATGCCAGTTGGATCGACGATGTAAGTCGCGCGCAGTGGGGCGCCGTTGTCTTTCGATGCGATTCCCAGCTCGTTTGTCAGAGCTTTGTTGTAGTCGGCGATCATTGGGAAGTGCAGGTTCTTCAGATCTTCGTGGTGGGTACGCCATGCCAAGTGCACGAATTCAGAGTCCGCGCTCAATCCGTAAAGTTTCGCTTCGCGGTTTTGGAAATCTTTGGCGTGCTTGTTGAATTCAGCGATTTCAGTCGGGCAGACAAAAGTGAAATCCAAAGGCCAGAAAAACATCACAGCCCAAGAATTTTTAAAGTCTTTTGTGCCAACTTTTGCGAATTCTTTTCCTTTTTCGCGGGAAACACAGGCCATCAATTCGAATTCAGGAAATTTTTCGCCGATGCCTAGCATACGGGTCGGAGTCGTTGTTGTCGTCATATTCAATCCTCCTTAGGATTTGTTAACGGTGTTTGTTTTTTTAGTTGTTGTTAAGTTTTTCGCTTCGCCCTTGATCAACAGATCAAAGCCCGAAATTTTAAATTTTTTCTCAAGCTCCACAGACAATTTGACATCGTCTTTGTGGATGTCAAAAAGCTGACCGGATTCTTCATCTAGAAAATGAAAGTGCTCTTCGATATTGTTGTCGTAAATGACTTTGTCCGAGTGGGGGAATTTGAACTCTTTCAAAATTCCAGCTTCCACCAGCGTGTTCAAAGTGTTGTAGACGGTCGCAAGACTGATCTTCGCGAGATTTTTCTCGGCCCAGGCGTGAACTTCTTCCGCCGTCGGGTGGTCAGCTTCGCACAAGACAAAGCGGCAGATCGAAATCCGCTGCAAGGTCGGTTGCACGCCGGCGGCCTTCAATCGATCTTCGATTTCGGGGCCGGTCAGGCAGACGCGGTCATGTTGATTTCCAATATGGGCTTTCATATCGCTCCTTGATCGGTACATTTAGAATAATTCTAAAGTTAGAACAAGTCAATACATAGAATCGGTTTAACTAAAAACCTAAGTAAAATTAACTACTTATTAAGAAATTTAAGAAACCAAAGAGCCAGTTTCACCAGGGGACGATCGTAGGGTGGAAACAGGAATTTGGTCACGGTCAGTGGACTTTGTTTCATCACGGCACGCTCGTGAGAGAGTGCTCGGAAGCCCGCGTAGCCGTGGTAATTTCCTTGGCCGCTGGTGCCGACTCCGCCCAATGGGACCGAGTGATTTCCGAAGTGGATCATCGTGTGATTGAGGATCGTGCCCCCAGCCGTTGTTTCGCGCAAAACGCGGTCCGCACCCTGCGAGCCAAAGCAGTAAAGTGCGAGAGGCTTTGGCTGATTGCGGATGTAACTTAAAACAGAGTCTAAATTGTCATAAAAAACGACCGGAAGAATGGGACCGAAAATTTCTTCGCGCATCCACGGAGATTCCAGTGTCGCTTCAATGGCGGTCGGCGAAATGTAGAGATCAGCCGCATCGAAAATTCCGCCGGCGATCACCTTTTCTTTCCGGTTTTGGCTTTCATCAAAAAAGCCCTTCAAGCGATTGAAGGCCGGAAGGTCAATCATGCGGGCAATATCTTGCGGTTTGGGAGACGCCGACATGGCTTTCCCCAACAGTTCGCTAAATTCAGTTTTCATCGAGTTTGGAACAAAGGCGTAATCCGGGGCCACACAGCTTTGACCGCCGTTGATACATTTTCCCCAGGCGATTTTCTCGACGGTGTCGGCGATATTCGCATCTGGCAAAACGATGGTCGGTGATTTTCCACCCAGCTCCAGTGTCGTTGTTGCCAAGAATTCAGCCGCCGCTTTGGCGACAACTTGGCCCACGCGCGTGCTGCCGGTGAAAAAGAAGTGATCAAATGGTAATTTCAGCAAAGCTTGTGAAGCCTCGACGCCACCTTCGATGACCACGGCTTCATTGGCTGGGAACACCGACTCGATCATTTTTTTCATCAGCTTTGATGTGGCCGGTGACTTTTCGGAAGGCTTCAACATCACCGTGTTGCCGGCCGCGATGGCTGAGATCAGCGGGACCATGGCCAGCATAAATGGATAGTTCCAAGGTGAAATGATCAGCACCTGTCCGCGCGCTTCGAATTGAATGAGGCTGCTGCTGCCGATCAACGGAAGTGGAGTG
>CBIHPB010000090.1:0-12182 GCA_966211485.1 uncultured Bdellovibrio sp. | reverse complement strand
AACCCCCGGTCCATCTTCTGCTGCATGCAATTTGGAGCAAGCAACAGGATCTGGAGATTGAAGAGGAGAAGTGCCTTACCCACACGCTTCATAGCCCAGGAACAATAGCAAGGCCAAGGCCATCGTAACCTATTGATATTATGACAATATTCTGAAATTCTTTGCATCCCTTTCAGGACTGTTCAGAACTTGCACAGCGTAGTGACACACAAACCCATCGTGATAGCCTGTCGGATATGGTGATTGTAACTGGAGCCAACGGTTTTATCGGCAGTGTAATGGTTTGGGAGCTCAACCAAAAAAAAATTCCTGTGCTTGCAGTGGTGGACACGGTTCCTCTCGAGCAGCGAAGAGATCTTTTACAAAATAAGCAATTCGAATACTTCCTATCAAAAGATGAATTGTGGGACTTTCTGAATCGTCCATCGACGATCGAGAAAGTCACCTGGATCATCCATATGGGAGCGAATTCGTCGACCACCGAAACCAATGCCGAGCATCTCTGGGAGAACAACACGTTCTACACTCAGCGAATCTGGGAATGGTGCACTCGTCACAAAAAGAATATGATCTACGCAAGCTCGGCTGCAACTTATGGTGCAGGCGAATTAGGTTACGACGACGATCTCGATTCCGAGCAACTGAAGCCGCTGAATCTGTATGGTGAATCGAAAGTGAAATTCGATCGCTGGGCTTTGAAGCAAGGAGCACAGACTCCGCCACATTGGTACGGTCTTAAATTCTTCAACGTCTATGGCCCGAACGAGCATCACAAGGGTCCCATGACCAGCGTGCCTTACAAAGCTTTTCACCAGATCCGTGAAAGCGGAAGCCTGAAGCTGTTTAAATCCTACCGTCCCGATTACAAAGATGGCGAGCAAATGCGCGACTTTGTTTACGTGAAAGACGTGACGGGCTGGATGCTGGAGCTGATGCAAAAGCAACCGGTGAATGGCATCTACAACATGGGATTCGGCAAAGCCCGCACCTGGAACGCTTTGGGTGAAGCGGCTTTCGCTGCTATGAAGATCAAACCTGATATTCGCTATATCGAAATGCCCGAAAATCTTCGCAACCAGTACCAGTATTTCACGGAGGCCAATATGAATCGTTGGCTGAATGCGGGCATGTCCGCCCCGAAATGGTCTCTAGAAGCGGGCGTGCAGGATTACATCCAAAACTATCTTTCCAAAGACAACCCGGCGCTGTAAGGAGAGATCGATGGCTGAAGTTCTTCCTTCGCACCTCAAGAAATACGTGGTCGAGCAGCACTACGAAAAGTACACGCCGCTGGATCAAGCCGTGTGGCGATACATCATGCGCCAGCTGCGAAACTTTCTTTCGCAGCATGCACACGAAAGCTACCTGGAGGGCCTGGAAAAAACCGGCATCGAGGTCGAGCGCATCCCGCACATCAAAGACATCAGCGAGAAGATTTCAAAATTCGGCTGGCGAGCGCTTCCCGTCAGCGGATTTATTCCACCGGCAGCCTTTATGGAATTGCAGTCTCTAGGCGTGCTGCCAATCGCCTCTGCCATGCGAACCCTGGATCATTTGCTGTACACGCCGGCTCCTGACATCGTTCACGAGGCCGCGGGACACGCACCGATTCTGGTTCAGCCCGAGTTTGCCCAGTACCTGCGCGAATACGCACAGGTTGCGCGCAAAGCCATCATCAGCCGCGAAGATCTGAATCTCTACGAAGCGATCCGCGTTCTTTCGGATGTGAAGGAAAATCCAGAGTCGACCAAAGAAGAAATCGAACGCGCGCAGAATGAGCTGGAAAAAACGACAGCTCAGATCTCACATGTGTCAGAAGCCGCTGAATTGGGCCGCATGAACTGGTGGACTGCCGAATACGGCCTGATCGGTGATTTGAAGAAACCAAAAATTTTCGGCGCAGGCCTTCTGTCTTCCGTTGGCGAATCGAAATGGTGTCTCAGCGACAAAGTGAAGAAGATTCCTTTAAGTCTTGATTGTCTGAAGACCAGCTACGATATCACGGAACCTCAACCACAGCTTTTTGTAACCCCAGATTTTAAAACCCTCAGCAAAGTGCTGCAGCAGATGGCCGATCAAATGGCCTTCCGCAAGGGCGGATATGAATCGGTTCAAAAAGCGATCAAAGCTGATAATGTGAACACGGTTGAATTGGATTCGGGCATTCAAATCTCTGGCAAATGTGTCGAAGCTATTTTAGCTGATGATAAAAAGACCATGATCTATCTGCGTTTCCAAGGACCGACCCAGCTCTGCTATCAAGACCAGGAGCTTGAAGGCCATGGTCCGAAATATCACGCCAGCGGATTCGGAACTGCCTTGGGCCAGCTGAATTCAGCTTCTTGGAAAACCGTGCTGGAAAAAATGGGCTCCCAAGTTCATCTGGAATTTTCGTCCAGTGTGAAAATCGACGGTGTTCTCAGTAAAAAACTGGAATCGAAAGACGGAAAACTTTTGGTCGTCAGTTTTGAAAAGTGCTCGGTCCGCTATAAAGACCAAGTCTTGTTCGAACCGCCTTGGGGCACCTATGATCTGGCGATCGGAAACCATGTCCCTTCGGTGTTTGGTGGTCCGGCCGACCGTGAAAAATTTGGCATGATGGACGACTTTGTCGCAGCCCGGGTCCCCGAGAAAAAGCTCAGCCAAGCCGAGCAAGATCTCTATCGTCACTATCAAACCGTCCGCGACTTGCGCGAAAAGCGAGTTCAAGGACGTGATCTGGAAGCGAAGCTTGAAACCCTGCTGGAAAGACACCAAAAGCAGTTCCCGTTTGATTGGTTGCTGCTATTGGAAGCCTACGAGCTCTTGGTCAGCTGGGCCCCGCGCTCGTTTCTGGCCGAAGAAATCCAGGTGACCTTGAAAAAATTTGCCCAAACCCACCCCGAGAAAAAGGGCGTGATCGAGGATGGACTTTCCTTAGCTCAGCAGTTATAGCCTCATCGTATGAGAGCATTTGATATCCATGTTGTTCTGGTTCGAACCATCTACGATTCGAATATCGGCGCCAGCTCGCGCGCCATGGCCAATATGGGTGTCAATCACTTGATCCTAATCGACCCCAAAACCGACATTACCTTGAAAGCCCAGCAAGCAGCTGCCACCGGCCAAGCGGCCCTTTCCAATCGCCGTGTTTACGGATCGTGGAAGGAATTTTTGGCGAAGGAATCTGAAGGTATTCGCATTTGCTTCACTGCCCGCGATGGTAAAGGCCGACAGGTTCAGGATTTCCAAAAGACCCTGCTGTGGCTACAAGCCGAACATCCGCTCTTCCAAAAAGACGCTGATACATCGGCAGTCCCTGTTTACTTGATCTTTGGACCGGAGGACTGGGGTTTGTCGGCCGAAGATCTCGAGCTCACGCATTTCGCCTGTTCGATTCCAACTTTCGGCGACAACACCAGCCTGAACCTCGCACAGGCCGTGCTTTTAGCGCTGTATACGTTGCGACTCACTTGGGGTGGCGAGCGCAGCCGTCTCGAAGGACAACAGCCTCCAAGAAATGAAGCCGACACTCAAGTTTTCCCCGAGCAAGCTTTGGCCACTTGGATTCAGGAAATGGGTTTCGATATCAGCAACCGCCGCGTGAACGCCTACACGGTTCTGCGCCGAATGCTGCTGCAAAATGTTCCGAATAAAAAAGAGCTGCGAATTCTGGAAACAGTTCTTCATCAAGGCATTCGCAAATTGCGCGAATACAATCTTCTGCGAAAAGAAATGGGACTTCCGGCTGTCGAAGTGAACCCAGCTTCGATAGATGCTTCAAATCTTCAGTAATTTTTGATTTTAAGTCTCGCGAGCAGACTTTTTGATAACGTCTTCGCGCGTACGAGCCAGCTTCAATCGTTCCGTAATGCGATTCAGTTGCGCAGAAAGTGTTTGCCCCAGATCGTTCAGTTCATTGATTTTCTGAACGGTTTCTTCCGGCTCTCCGCCGACCAGCTTCAGACTTTCCAGACGTTGAGAATTTTCTTCGATCTCGCGATTGACGGTTTCAATGCGCTGATTGAGTTTACGACGATCGCTCGAAAGCGCTTTGGTGATCGCTTTGATTTGCTCGAGACTTAAAGTTTCCAGCTTTCCGGTAACGAATGGATCTTTCGTTGCCGTTTTCGCAGCAGCGGTCGTGGTTTTACCTTCGCCGTCAGAGGCTTCTCCATCGGCCAGCGGGGCTTCGTTTTCCTCGCCCAGAATGGTTTCCCAAAAAAGATTCCACTCGGTTTTTAGACCTTCAACGAACCCATGCGATTTTGTTTTTTTCTTGCGCGGAACAGGACTGGTCATCAGTTCAATGTTCCTGTGAAAAAGAGATCTCGGGAAAGTGTGATAAATTGTTGGTTTGCCAAAGCAATCCGCCCGCCCATAGAGGATATACTAACCTGTTCTGTCCAGGCCTTACCACTCTTGGCCCCTAGGATCATTGGTGCTTGAAAAAGATACAGCCGCTGAGCTTTTCTCTCACTTATAATAGAACTGAGCACATGCGCGCCGCCTTCAACAAAGAGAGAGCGAATTCCCAGATCCCATAGCTTGGTTAATAGAATATCAAGATCCAAACCCAGACCTTTGGCCGGCAATCCAATCACTTGCGCCCCCCAAGGGTTGGGAGGATTGGAAATTTGATCCGAAATCGCAAAGCAGACGTCAGCTGGATCATGGATTTGGCTGAGCTTCAATTTATCCGCACGAGCCAAGCAAAGTGCATCCGAATCCAGCACAATCACTTTCATTTTCTTGTTTTCAAATCCCGGTGCCCGAACATTTAGCGATGGATTGTCGGCTGCCACGGTGTTCGCGCCCACCATGATGGCATCATGAGCCGCCCGTAAAATATGCGAAACTTCTCGTGAGGTCTCGTCAGTGATCCATTTGCTTTCACCAGTTGCCAAGGCCAGCTGACCATCCAGCGAGCTTGCAACCTTGGCAGAGACGAAAACTTTTTTCTCGCGGAAGTTCCAGAGAAAATGTTCGGCCAATTCTTCTAGCTCATTTTTCAGAGCCGGATACTCTTTGGCTTCGATTCCAGCTTTGCGGATGATCTCGGCGCCTTGACCGGCAACCAGAGGATTTGGATCTTTCAATCCATAAATCACTTCGCGCAAAGGCAATTGAGCTAAAGCTTTCGCACAAGATGGTGTTCGCCCTTCGTGCGCACAAGGCTCAAGCGTCACATAGACCTTCGCGCCTTGAAGAACTTCGTGTGAGAGGCCTTTCAAGGCATTCACCTCGGCGTGCGGCTGGCCGACGCGGGCATGATAGCCCTTCGAGAGAAATCGATCTTTGGAATCCAGAATCACACATCCGACCAACGGATTGGGACTCGTAAAACCCACACCCTTATAAGCCTCTTGAATGGCCAGCTTCATCGCCTGTTCGGCGGTCATCGGCTGCAAGTGTTCAGGTTCGGCTAGAAGAAGCCCCTGTTGCATCAGTCGTATGCGCAGATGCTCGGGGAAAAAAATCGCAGGGATCATTTCATCCAGCTTTGCCAGTACTCTTTCACTTCGGTTTTTTCCAAAGCTGGATCGACTTGCAACGTCTGCCAAGAATCCACCATCACAGCGTATTCATCAGTATGCGTTTTGCCGCCGATGTTTTTCACAGCTTTGGGATGCGGTCCATGCGGGAATCCCGCCGGATGCAAAGTGATCATTCCGGCGTGCAAGTTATCACGGCTAAAGAAATTTCCGTCGTGATAGAACAGCACTTCGTCGTAATCGATATTCTGATGATAGAACGGAACTTTCAGTGCGTCTGCATCTTGCTCCAGCGGACGAGGCAAGAACGTGCAAACCACAAAACCGTTCGCCACAAATGTCGTGTGTGCCGACGGTGGCAAGTGCACACGCGCGCTTAAGATCGGCATCAAATCATCCACGTGCAAAGTCACCGGGAAGAAATCACCCTTCCATCCGACAGTATCGTAGACGTTTTCAGCGTAGGAGAATTTCGTTTCTGTTTCCCAACGCTTGACGACGATCTCGCGAACGTCCGTCTTGGTTTCCTTCATAAAGGCCTGCATCTTTTCCAGATCAGGAATTCCGAAAGCGGCCGTATCATACGGAGCATGACGTCCGACCATTCCGCGCTCGGGCTCGCGGTAGAAACTGCTGCGAGATTCGATCACCAGGAATGTACAGTCTTCATCGAAATGAAAACTGTGGGTCGCGCACTTGGGCATGTTGATGTAGGAGCCTTTGCGGAATTCCAGCATTCCATACTCGGTCAAAATTTTTCCCGAGCCTTTATGGCAGAAGTACAGTGTATCGCCATCGGCATTGCGAACTGCTTTGCTTGCCGTCGTTTGAGTTTTTGAATCCCAGTACATCGAGATCACCACATCAGAATTGAACAGCATGCGCTGCCATTTCCCTGGTGTCTTGGACATCTCGATTGCATCGTAGAGATGCGGCTTCAATGGACCTTCGATATTGGTCCAGCGGGTGCTGGGTTTTGGCTTGATCAGATGGGAAACGGGACCGAAAAATCCTTTTCGCCCCTGCTCTTCTTCAAAATGTCCTTCGGGAATTGCCTTGTGTCCCTGCTTGGTGGCCTTACCTTGGCTGTGTTGATACATGTTAGAGATATCCTCTCTCGCGTTGATCTTGCTCGATCGCATCGAACAGCGCTTGGAAATTTCCGTTTCCGAAACCGTCGTGACCTTTTCGCTGAATCACTTCAAAGAAAATCGGACCAATGATGTTCTTCGAGAAAATCTGCAGCAAATATCCGTCATGATCGCCGTCAACCAAGATCGCATTTTTTCGCAGACGATCCAGATCTTCAGATACCATCGGCAAACGATCCTTCAGCATCTTGTAGTAAGTGTCCGGCGGAGGCGACAGGAACTCGAGCTGAGATTTTTTCAAGGCTTCAAGCGTGTCGACGATATTCGGAGTCAGCAAAGCCAAGTGCTGGATGCCGGAACCTTTGTATTCGTCCAAGTATTCCTGGATCTGAGATTTGCCGCCGGCAGGTTCGTTGATTGGAATCGCGAACAAGCCATCTGGCGAGCGCATCACTTTTGAAATCAGGCCGGTTTCTTTTCCTTTGATATCGAAATACATCGTTTCGCGGAAGTTAAAGACCTTGTGATAAAAATCGCACCACTTCTGCATTTCACCCTTGGGAACGTTGTTGGTGAAATGATCGACAATCGTAAAGCCCATGCCTTTTGGATTCGCGTCTTCAGGTTTTACTTTGAAAACCTGCTCGTACAACTTTTTGGAATTGTTCGGATCCATGAAGTAAATCAAAGAATCACCGATTCCATAAATCGCTGGATATCCAGCCGCCGCGCCTTTGGATTCTTCGCTTCCCTTGTAAGGCTTGCCACCTCTGGCAACCGCTGTTTCGAAAGCTTTCAAGGCATCGTGAACTCGGAAGCCGGTTGTTGAAATCGATGGGCCGTGCTTTTTCGCAAAGTCGACCGAGAAAGTTCCGGGCTCGGTGTTCAAAATAAAATTGATATCGTTCTGGCGGAAAAGCTTGATTTGCTTGCCGGCAACGTGGCCGATTTCTTTGAATCCCCATTTAACAAAAAGGGTTTCGAAATGCTTGGCATCGGCGCCGCTGTACTCAACGAATTCAACGCCGTTCAGGCCACATGGATTTGATGCTGATTCAGAGACTGGTGACATGGGAAAATTCCCTCCAATTTGAATGCTCTTTTTTACCAGCAGTCAGAGGGAAATTCGATGAATAATAGCTCTAGATTGTCATGCGCGTCAGACTGTTCAGATTCTGATAAAAGCTTGTCACCGCGGGATCAGTGATAATGGATCGCGGGCTCCAACCCAAAAGCTTAAGCCCGTCACCCGAGCGCAATCGACTGAGCGCCACATAGGCGTGACCGGGCTCCCACAATCGGGACAAATCGACCCAGATTTCATCTAAGGTCGCGCCTTGGGATTTGTGAATTGTCGTCGCGTAGGCCAGCGTCAGCGGGAAATTGATGACAGAGGCCACTGTCCGGCCCTCAGCATCTTGAAGTGAGAACTGAGTTTTTTCGACTGTGACTTGGCGGCCGCGATCTTTTTCCACTGTAATTTTGTCAGGTGAAATGTCGACGACTGTTCCCTTGGTGCCGTTGACCCAACGCTTTTGCGGATCGTTTTGCACGAACAGAACTCGACAGCCGATTTTCAAAATCAGTTCGCCGGGAATCGGCGAATTTTTCTTCAGCGCCTCGACCAAACGCTCTTCACCAAGATAGATGGATGGAATTTTTTCTTCTGGGTAAGGAATTTGGGCGAGCTTTTTTTGATTGAAGATTTCCGATTGATCACGACGCGGAAACAAGCGCGTGGTTTCGTCTTCTTCGTCATGCTCGCGCATTTTAAAATCGAGATATTCTTTCACTTGTGGAGTGGCTCGCCCCTCTCGCACATCGTGAAGCACGTCGAGAAATTGCGGATCGTAAGTTCGCTGATTTTTCTGCAATTCGACAACTGAAAATCCGCTTTGCTCCCAAGTCAGACTTTGGAAAGCCCATTCGCGCTTTTGTCCTTGTCGAGTCACCGGCGGCAATTGCGCAAAGTCACCGACCACGATGACTCGCAGTCCACCCCACGGAAGCGCAGACTGACGAGCATGCCGTGCGAGCTGCTCTGCAACTTCAAGCGCCGTCGACGGGATCATGGAAATTTCGTCAATGATGACGCCTTCAACTTGGCTTAAGCGTTTGTTCAGGCGCGGGTCGTCTTTGACTCGATTGAAAGTTTCATGCGGACCGCCTTCCATGATTCCAAGGCCGAAGAAACTATGGAAAGTTCGGCCGCCCAACAAAACTGCGGCAGCACCCGTGCTCGCCAAAATCGGAAAAGTTTTATGGTCGAATCCACGCATAAAATGGCGGATCAGGTAGCTCTTTCCACTGCCGGCGCCACCGGTGACGAAGACGTTCTCGCCGCTTTGAAGAACTTCGAGCGCGATCTTTTGTTCGGCGTCTAAATCGCCGCTTGTTTGCGACGCGTCAGTCGTGGGTTGAGAGCTGGGCTTCTTCTTGGTCATAAAGTTACAGGAATTTACTCGATCTGAAGATTGCTTGCCAGAATCCTTCTATGACACGCAGCTCTGACAAACATGGTCAGGCCGGTTTTGTGGTATATCTCAATACCTTACGCGAAGGAGCGCATATGATCGAAACAAAATCACCACATGACAGAACGTTAGAAGGTGACCAAATGAGCAATAACTCAAACAAGAATAACGACAAAAATTTGGTGCAGTTCGAATCCAAGGAAGAAAATCTTTATTACCAGGGCGTGCAGGACATCGATCCTCGCGAATTGTCTCAGAAAAAAGACCAAGTGGTATTGATTGATGTTCGCCAACCCGAAGAATATCAAGGCGATCTGGGACACATTCCCGGCTCGACATTGATTGCTTTGGACACTTTGCCAGAAAACATGAACCAAATCCCACAGGACAAAACCGTGGTATTCGTCTGCCGTAGTGGTGGCCGCTCAGCTCGAGCCGCCGCTTATGCCATCGAACATGGCTATCAAAATGTCTACAACCTTAAAGGTGGCATGATCCTCTGGAACGAGCTTCATCTGCAAACCGAAGCTGAAGAAGAATAAAGAAAGAAATGAACGGACACGTTTACGTTAATCGCACTCTCAATCTGAAGAGGATCCGTTATATCGGCCTCGACATGGACCATACACTCATCCGCTATTACACCGAGGAGTTCGAGCGTCTCTCGCACTCGGTGATGAAAGAAAAGCTGGTGAAGGGCCGCAACTATCCAGAAGCGGTCCGGGCCCTGAATTTTGATTACAATCTCGCCATCCGCGGCCTTGTCGTGGATCGCGAGAAAGGTCATCTGCTGAAACTGAATCGCCATTCGGCGATTCGCGCCAGCTATCATGGGCTGACGCCTTTGGATTTCAAAACTCAGCAGAAAATTTATAAAAGTACTTACATCGATCTCAGTGATTCGGCTTACATGGCCGTTGATACTTCGTTTTCGATTTCTTTGGCGACATTGATTGCACAAATCATCGAGCTAAAGAAAAACAATCCGGCTGATTATCCGGATCTGGCAAAAATTGCCGACGATGTGCTGTATGTTTTGGATGAAGCCCACCGCGATGGATCTTTGAAAGAGGTTGTGAAAAACGATCTCGCGAAATTTATCATCAAAGATCCGAAGGTTGTCGAAGGACTTGAGAAGTACAAACGACACGGCAAAAAGATCTTCGTTCTGACCAATTCGGATTTCGCCTACACCAAGCTTTTACTGGATTACGCGATCAATCCGTTCTTAAAAGACTGCAAGTCTTGGACAGAACTATTTGAGATCGTGGTGACGCTGGCCCAGAAGCCTCGTTTCTTTTATGACAACTTGAAATTTCTGAAAGTGAATCCGGCTGACGGAACTATGGTCAATCACAGCGACAAGCTGGTGCCTGGCATTTACCAGGGCGGCTGTGCCGAGATCTTCACGAAAGATCTCGAGCTGGAAGGCGACGAGATCCTGTACATCGGAGATCATATCTACGGCGATATCCTGCGCTTGAAGAAAGACTGCGGATGGCGCACGGCTATGGTGATCGAAGAGCTGGAAAAAGAAGTCGAGATGAACAAGAAGAACGAAAAAATCATTCTTGAAATCGAAACTTTGATGAAAAAGAAAGAGCCGCTTGAGGAAGAGCTGACGAATTTGATGACCCGTAAGATCGAAAAGATCGGCGTGATCGATGAAAACCGCATTGAGACTTTGCAAAAGCAAATTGCCGAGATCGATGCCCAGATCAGCGGTCATATCAAAGTTCAGCAATCCGCTTACAATGCCCACTGGGGTCAGCTGATGCGCGCTGGGAACGAGGAAAGCTACTTTGCTTATCAGGTTGATCGGTACGCGTGTGTGTACATGCCGAAGATCGCCGATCTGCTCGAGCTTTCACCGAGGACTTACTTCCGGGCGCCACGACGGCCGCTGAGTCACGAGTTCTAGAAGTACCTTCCCTTTGGCTGCTTCGCAGCCTAAAGGGTTCGGTAGGATTTAATAACAATAGAAATTTTGAGTCGATTTTTTTGGGCGGAGAATTTTCTTCGGCTGGTCTTGCCGTCCTTGGGCGCTGCATGCTGGCTATTCGCGCATCCATGCGCTCACCCCTGCGGGGAGCTTCGCTTAGCCACCATGGAGTTGTAATTAGGAAGGAGAGCGGAGCTATCGAGAAGATTGTCTTTCCCCCTCCCCTTGGTTTTCCGGAAACGCCGAAGGCCAAGCAAGGCGGCGCCGTTAAGCTGCGCCCCCGTGGCCGAAGCGCCAGGGACGGCAAGAGAGTCACATGAGCAGCAAACAGTTACATTTACTGCCACCGGCAATAATTCTGAAACCGGGTCTCCCCGACAGACTGCAAATACGACCGGCATTGCGAGGTTTGATGTCCCATCATCTCGGCTGTTGCAATGATGCGAAAGAAGCCGGATGAGTGCGGATCATTTGGAAAGGCCAGCAGATTGCCGCGAGCCCAGCCTGATGACGTCATCTGATGGAGCGAGCATGCATAGTGGCCGGCATTTGTTCCGCCGACTTGGAAGCCCGAACGACGAACCAGCTCGGATGAGAAAAGATCCGCGAAGTCTTCCTCCACATACAGATCTGTTCCCTGTTTTTGCTTCAGGCAGTTTTGCTCGGGCTGAACCAAAGTATTCCACTGACCGGAAACGATGTGACCGACTTCGTGAGCGATAATTCCGATGCCCATTCGAGGATAGACAATTGTGGGCCAGCTGATATTGATCAAAAACATTCCGCGCAAAGCTGCATCGTCCAGAAATGGCATCTTCGCCTGATCACAGAATCCGTAGATCGTACTGAACATTTCCTCGTCACGGAACAAAGCGGCCCAGATGAAAAGTTCTCCCAAAGTCTCGGCTTTGGTGAGATCGATTTTTTTGATTTCTTTCAATGAGGCATCGGAAATCTCGACCGCATCTTTCAAACTAGCAGCCCAGGAAATCAATGCTTCATCTTTGGTTGGCGGAGTCAGCAATTGAATTTTCAATGGCTGGCTCAGAGTCGAGTGGGATTTTTGCTCGACCATGGCTTGTGCGGCGACCTGCATGCTGTCGAAAATTCGATTGAACGTGTCCATCTGATTTTGCGAAGGTAAGGCCGCGTAAGAGTAGCTTAGTTTTGCCGAGCAAGTTTGAACCGCCGTCTGCAAAAG
>CBIHPB010000089.1:0-12236 GCA_966211485.1 uncultured Bdellovibrio sp. | reverse complement strand
CGTTAATTTCCATCGAAGACCTGTCAACCCATCAGTCACATCTCCCCTCGCAAATTCGAGGCCGGTTGGCCACATGCTTGCAATTGTCTACAAGCAGACAGGCACGGGGGGAATCAATGAAAACGAAACAAGGACTGCTCATCTTAAGTCTTATCAGCTTTGTGACTTTCCAAAACTGCAGCACCAACAAAGTGGAATTCACGCCTCAGGAAGAGACAGCTCAACCCAGCCAATCGGCCGAGACCCAGCCATCCGACGACACGGTGAAAAGACAAGCCGAAGTCGAACTTCATGATAAATCCCTGTCTTTCTACGGGACCCGCATCAATGGTCAACTGGCACTGGTCGCCACCATCAGCCAGCCGACCGCTTTACCGCTGACGATTTCACTGAAAAAAGCCTGCGGAACTTTGGACGATTCACAAATCGCCGGCAACGGAACGATGGGACAGTTCATCTTCTCGATTCCCGCTGGAAAAAAAGAAAGTGCACCTGTGATTCTGTCGAGCTTCCCAAGCGGACAAATTGTTTGGAGCGTTCAGATCAATCTGACAAATTCAGGGACGGTTGTGACCGATATTTTGCAAACATGCTCGCCATGGCTGCAATCCGGCGGCGCGGGACTTTGTCCCTCGCCAACCAATCAACCGTACTGTATTGACCGCGGTTAATTTAAGAAATGTTGATCCAGTTGTTTGAAGAACCAGGCCTGAAGTTTTGACTGATAGAGATCCAGGCCATCCAGCATCTGATTTCCTGATTGGACAAAACCGCGAGTGGGTGCCTTGGGATCCCCGGCCCGTTCGGCCACCCACTCGCGGCTCGCTTCCGGATGAAATTGAAAAGCCAAAATCTGCGAACCAACCCGATAAGCCTGATTGCGACACTGCGAATTGGTCGCGATCCTCTCGGCCCCCGCTGGCAAATCAAACGTGTAAGCATGCCATTCATAGACGGTGAGCTTTGAACCATCGGAAAGATCGACTGGATGCCAGCCCGTCTCCCACTGCGTGTGCTGATAAACCTTGGATCCCAAAACTTCCGCCAGCAACTGACTGCCCAAGCAAAGACCGACGATCTTCTTTTGCGCTTGAATGCAGCGACGAATGAAATCTTTCTCATCTTTCAGCCACGGGTAAACGTCCTCTTGATCGACGTTCATTCCACCACCGCAAATAATCAGAAAATCAAAGCTGGAAAGATCCGGCCAAGTTTGAATATCTTTGACCATCAGAACTTCATGCGCAATCCCGCGAGCCTGCAGCCAGTCGATGCTGGTTCCTGGCGGGGTTGAAATCGTATGGCGAAGAATCAAGGCTTTCATCGTTTGCCATTGTTCGAGAAAAGCAGTCAGCCGTCAAGCGCCTGATCATCAAGGCGACCGGAAAGCCTTGATCATCTGCTCCCAAAACGCCTTCTTGCGTTTGTCGATCAGGATCTGCTCGTTACAAATCAGAAACAAATCCTGAGCTTTCTTGTCACGAATCAAAATCTGCGCCTGGTCTTTATCAACGAACCTCTGCGCGCTGGAAAGCGGAATCACTGCCATCAAATCCGGCTGAGCCCGCATCATATCCAAAATTTCGGCGTGGGAATTGACCGAAGCCCGCATCTGAAATTTGCGCCGCTCGGTCTTGGAGAAATTTCGCTCGATAAATTCGTTCAGATAGAGATCCTTTTCCCGATAGCCGATCACTGGATAGACGGCTTCCTCGCGCCATTTCCGATTGTGCTTGCGATCGGCAATCAGCACCGGCCAGTCCTGAGTCACCGCCTGCGAACGAATCGCTTTGCGATCACTGACTTCGTAGACGAAACCAAAATCCAAGGTGCCGGACAAAATCGCCTCGTTGATAAATCGGGACGACATCAAAGTCAGATGCACTTGTAGCGACGGATTGATCTCCATCATTTTTTTGATCTTCGGAAACAGCAAAAGCTGCCCCGCCTCGAACATTGATCCCAGTCTCACCGACCCGCCCAGCTCAAGCGGAATTTCCTGCTCGGCGAACAGCAGAGTCTTCACTTCAGCCACCAAAGGTCCTAGACGAAGCTTCAGCTGCTGGCCCTGATTTGAGAGTGTGACCTTTTTCTTGGTGCGGATAAAAAGTGGATAGCCCAGAGACTGCTCCAGTACCTTAATCTGCCGGGAAACCACGGGCTGAGCCGTGTTCAGCCGCTTAGCTGTTTCACTGAAATTCAATGTTTCCGACAGGATCACAAAGGTTTCGAGGTAATTCCAGTTGAGCATGCTCTCTCCAGTTATATCAATTTTAGATATAAACTATCTTTTTATAATATTATCATTTGATTGACGCTTCAAGTAAAAAGCCATCCAAGAACTAAAACCCTCTCTCAAAAAGGAGCATTTATGAAAAAAGAAATTCTTGGAAGTATGTTGGCCCTGACAGCCGGAATGGCCAGCCAAATGGCAACCCCGAACCACGCCTACGCCCGCCCGGCCAAAGCGGTTGAAAAAGCATTCTCACACGACTTCACCTTGAAGTTGGATATGAAGGCCCGCATCACCTTGGAAAATGGCGAGCACAAGACTGGATCGATCTACATGGAACTGACTCAGGACCCTTTGGTTCCATCATTGCAGAATCTTCTGCGCGGTGAAATGCAAGGTTACTTCTACTTCAAAAGCGACGACGGCAAAGAATACCGAAGTCTGATCGGCGATGACGGCGAAACACTGTTGGATCAAACTCACCGCTCAAGCGACCAAAACATTTACTCGGTTTATGGTTGCAACTCGACGCTGACCCAGTGTGAAGCCGAACACTACGAGATCACTTTCCGTGGCTCTGAAGTCACGATGAACCTGGACATCTCAAGCTCAGTTCCGGTTGAAGTTTTGGATTCGGCTTGGATCCGCGATGAAAACGGCCAATTGGTTCAACAAGAAGTTTGGACCAAGTATGGCTACAACGTGAACATGATCCAGGTTGCGAAACCCTAGTCATCCCCCAATGAACACGTGGCTCAGCGCTCTCAATCAGACTCCGACCGCCGGTGAATCGAAAGAGATTCTCTCGATGGCCGAATCTATTGAGAGCGCGCGGGTCCGTGTCGAGAACCTTTCGGCCGAGGAACTGCATGCTGGTTTCTCGGCCTTGGCTCCGCTTCGCTTGCGCTCGTCCGGCACGCTGAAAAAAGGTGACCTCACGGCGTGGATTGCTGCCAATGAATATGTCTCAAGCCATGTGCAAAAAGGAATCGGCCCGACTTGGGAGCACATCCTGGAGATCAACCACATCCTGACCGGAAAAAACCATCGCGAGCTGATTCGCACTCGGGATATTTTCCTCGGCCCTTGGAAAGCTTGCGAAGTTCCGGCGCTGGAAGAAAACCTGCAGGCCTTTCAGAAAGACATTCTGTCCTCGACGACCCTTGATGTTCTCAGCAAGGCCGCGCTTGCGCAGTACTGGCTGGTGAGCTTGCATCCGTTTTGGGATGCCAACGGCCGCACCTCGGTGCTGCTGACCGATTGGATTTTGAATTTGCACGGCTACCTGCCACAAAGTTTTTCCACACAAGTGGACGCGGCGATTGCTCATCTGCCAGATCGTTTGACCGCAGCCACACCGGCCCGCGCGATTTACAAGGTTTTAATCAACATCAAACGCAGCTATGAAATCTGCCTGCGATCAAAGGTCTGCTAAAGATCATCCCGTCGAGCAACAGTCTTACTTTTTCTTCATATGACTGCCTCTCAAAGCCCGCGCAATATTTGCTCAGGAGGCCGCCCATGAACACACTGGAAGTCGGAAAAAAACTGGTCGAGTATTGTCAACGCGGCGAAAACATGAAAGCCGTTGAATCTTTGTACTCGCCCGAGATTGTCAGCGTTGAAGCGATGTCGATGCCCAATCTGCCCGCCGAATCTGTCGGCTTGGATGCCATTCGAAAAAAGCACGAGTGGTGGGACAAATCAATGGAAGTCCACTCTTCAGAAGCCCACGGACCCTTTGCGCTGGGGGATCGCTTCGCTGTGGAATTCAAATACGATACGACCAATCGAGATACCAAAGAACGAATGACCGCAGAAGAAGTCGGTGTCTACACCGTTAAGGACGGGAAGATCGTCAAAGAAGAATTCTTTATGATGAACTGACCAGAAATTCGGTCCCGTTTTGCTTCCTTTGTGGCGGGCATGAAGCCTGCACAAAGGATGGCGTCAGCCTGAACGGAGTCGATATGAAACCACTGCATTTCTTTATTCTTGTGATCTTAACAATCGCAGGACTGGCCATTCTGCAATCGGCTTAGTATTCTTCTGGGCATGCCCAAAAGCCCGACACTGACCGCCGCCAATGCCCGCCAACGCCTTCGTGATTTTTCCTCGCTTCAACAAGCGAAAACCGCCCAATGGTTTTTTAAAACCGAGGATGGCAGCTATGGCGCCCATGACCGATTTATCGGCGTGAAAGTTCCCGACACCCGCCTTGTCGCCAAAGAGTTTCGCGCACTCCCGCTTGGCGAACTGCAAAGCCTGCTTCGCTCAAAAATTCACGAAGAGCGCTTGCTCGCCCTGATTATATTGGTCAATCGCTCGAAAAAATCCGATCCAGCCGAGCTTAAAAAACTGACCGACTTTTATTTGAAGAACTTGAAGCACGTGAACAACTGGGATCTGGTCGATGTGTCGGCCGAGTATTTATTAGGAGCTTTTCTTTTTTCAAAATCAGAAACCAAAACCGATCCGCTTTTACGGAAGCTGGCCAAATCCAAAGATCTTTGGGAGCGACGGATCAGCATCCTTGCGACTTTTTATTTTATCCGCCGAAAGTCCTATCGCCCGACTTTTGAAATTGCCGAGATCTTATTGAAGGATCCGGAAGATCTGATTCATAAAGCTGTTGGCTGGATGTTGCGTGAGGCCGGCAACCGGGATCATGCAGCTGAAATCGGATTCTTGAAGGGCCGCTACCAGAACATGCCACGCACCATGCTTCGCTATGCGATCGAGAAATTTCCGGAACAAAAACGTCTCAGCTATCTCAAAGGGACTGTCTCGTAGCCGTCAGCAATGACCATTGTCGTGTTTTCTCTTTGCAGCATCTTCACACAAAGTCCTATTTAGTTTTCTTTACAGCAACTTCATAAAGCAGGACCTTCAAGTGTGTTGTATTGCATTTAAAGCCCCCGACTTTCGGCACCTTGTCTCTATCGAATACGAATTCAGCCGATAAATTTAGTGATGAAGAAAAGAAATTACCTCGGCATTGCATGGCGCTTGTCTGTGCTTCTCAACTTTTTGATGTTGTCGGCCTTTGGTATTTTCGCTGCCGGTATTTATCTCTTCGGCGAACACTCAATCGAAACTCGAATGAATGAAATGGCCCACGACAGTTTGGACATGGCCAACGCAGCCCTGACCCAAACCGTCTGGCTTTTTGATAGCAATGAAATGAATAAGATCGCCGAAGCCCTGATCCAACGCAATCAGGGTGTGATCATCGCCGTTCGCATCGTCTCCAGCACAGGCGAAATTCTGGTCGATAAAGCGGCTCCATTCTTGGGTAACAAAACTTTCAACGAGCTTTCAAAGCTTGAAAACAATCAGACCTTCGACAACACGCTGACAAAAAATGACGAGCTGTTGGCGCACGTGCAGATTATCTTCACCTCATCAAAGCTCAAAGCCGATTTCGATCATCAAATGCATTTCCTTTTCTTCATCATCGGACTTCTGGCCGTGGTTTGCTCGGCACTGGTCTTCTGGGCCACTTACCGCTACCTGCACCCGCCTTTGAAAGGCCTTGTGAAAGTCGCCGAGAAAATTCAAAACGGTGACTATCAGATCGAGACCGGTTACTGGAAAGATGAATTCTCGATTCTCTTCCAAGCTTTCGCCGCTGCCGCCAACGGAATTCAAAAACGCGACCGCGCTTTGAAAGACCACGCCGAAAATCTCGAGCAACAGGTCGAGATGCGCACTCGCGAACTGGATGCCCAGCGCATGCAGATGGTGAACTCGTCCCGCCTGGCTTCATTGGGTGAAATCTCGGCCGGTATCGCGCACGAGATCAACAATCCGCTGGCGATCATTCAAGGCAAGGCCGAGCTTTTGATGAAGCAAATGCCACCGGATTCCATCCAGCGCGGACATGTCGAGAAAATCACTCAGATGGTTCGTCGCATGTCGACGATCGTCAAAGGTCTTCGCACCTTTGCCCGTGATGGCAGCAAAGATGTGATGCGATCCTTCCCGATGAGTCCTTTTTTGAATGATCTCAAAGATCTTTGCCAGGCGCGAATGGTCCACAGTGAAATCGATTTTTCAGTGAATTGCCCGGAAGGTCTGACCGGTTTCGGCCGCGAAGTTCAGATCTCACAGGTTTTGATCAATCTTCTGAACAACTCCATGGATGCCGTCCAGGATCAAGAGAGGAAATGGATCCGCCTGGAAGTTTTCCAACGTGGCGAACACCTGGTCTTTGCAGTGAACGATAACGGCCCCGGTGTTGCGCCCGAGCTGCGCGAAAAGATCATGGAGCCCTTCTTTACCACCAAGCCAATCGGCAAAGGCACCGGTATGGGGCTATCGATTTCCATCGGTATTTGTCGCGATCACGGCGGCGATCTGCAATACGTTGCAGGCTATTCAAATACCCGCTTTGAAGTCATCCTTCCAAAAGCTCAAAAAGGCATCCAGGCCGCTTGATTTGGCGCCCCTTTGACGCTTTTATTCACAGTGACTTGGTGCCCTCAGCTGTTTTAAAGTGTCCCCTCTTTTTCAGCGACAGAGGCGGACCCCTATGGCAAAGCAAAATTCAAAATCATCGAACAACAACCTTTTTGGCGAAGAAACCACCGGCCGAGAAAACGATTTCGGCTCCCTGCTTGAGCAAAGCTTGAGCGGCGGCAAAGTCAAACAAGGCGATTCCTTCAAGGGCGAAATCCTCAGCATCGGAAAAGAAACTGTTTACGTTTCCACCGGCTCGCCGATCGACGGCCAGCTGCCGACGTCTGAAATTCTGGATGAAACAAAAAAACCAAAGTTCAAAGTTGGCGATATCCTGGAAGTCGTTGTCTTGAAAGTTCGCGAGAACGAAATTTACCTGCGCTACAAACAGGCCAAAGGTGGCTCGGCGAATATGGAAAGCCTGGAAGACGCTTTTGATATGGAGCTGCCAATCGAAGGCAAAGTTCTCGAGCAAGTTAAAGGCGGCTACCGCGTGGAAGTCGCGGGCAATCGCGCTTTCTGTCCCTTAAGCCAAATCGATCTGCGCATGCCACAAGAACCAGAAAGTTTTGTCGGCCGCAGATTTGAATTTATTATTACCGCTTACGAAAACGCTGGCCGCAATATCGTGCTGTCTCGTCGTAAAATCCTGGAGCAAGGCCAAGCCGAAGAAGAAGGTAAGATGCTGGAGAAAGCGCAAGTCGGCGATCTGTATGATGGCACCATCAGCCGCTTGGAAAAATTCGGCGCTTTCGTGCGTTTGGAAAACAATCTCGAAGGCCTGATCCCCGTCTCTGAACTTTCCTGGAGCCGTGGCGTTCGCACCGAAGACGTTGTGCAAGTCGGCACCACAGTTCGCGTAAAACTTTTGAAAATCGAAGAACTGGACGGCCGCCTTCGTATGTCCTTCTCACTGAAACAAGGTGGCGGCGAAAGCGATCCTTGGCAAAGTGTCGCGCAGAACTACCCTGTCGGCCGCGTCTTCGAAGGCACAGTCGAAAAAAAGGAAACCTACGGTTTGTTTGTGAATCTGGGACCTGCGGTGACGGGCTTGCTGCCGAAATCCAAGTGGCGTGATTCGACCGAAGGTGCTCAGTACGAAAATAAAAAACGTGGGGATAAAATCCAAGTCCAAGTCGCCGAAATCAAAATGGACGAGCGCAAGATTTCTCTGGGTCTGCCTGGCGAGCAAGCCGATGATTCTTGGAAGGAACATGCCAGCAGCAAGACTGGCTTCGGGACTTTCGGGGATCTGTTGAAGGATTTTGGAAAGCGGAAGTAAGTCTAACTCATTTATTTTTTCGGTTTCTGAACACCACAAATAATGTGGTAAGTTTTGTTTTCTTCGCAATTTTTCAGCATCTGAGGATAGTGCTCCTTATAGGAGTCCAAGAGCTGCTTTATTTCGGAATCGCTTTTTTCGGAAATATTTCGACAGTCACCGGATATGGCAGGTTTTAAATACTGAAGCTGTTTGGATTTAAGCAGTTTCAAAGCTTCCTCGAGAGCTCGAAAACTGACTTCATCCCTTTTCAAGCCTTCCGAACTTGCAGCCAGTTTTTTGCCGAAGGCGATTCCTTTCTGATTGTTGTGAAGATCCATCATGTTGCTTGCATCTAGAGCAACGCCCGCCTTAATCTCATGCGCCAATAAGAATTCCAGTGCATGTTTTGGTTTTTCATATTGTAAAAGGGTCGCTAAAACGAAATGTCGAATCGCATCGACTTCATTGTCTTCGGAATCTATAATCCCCATCTTCTCATTTGTGGAATTAATCCGTTCAGGTTTGCAGAACATATTTGAGTGTCTGATTGCGCCTTTGCCAATGTCTCGAATGACGAGTGCGCTATATGGCGAGCGGGCAACTGCATTTGATTCCTGTACCCCAAGTTCCTCATCCCGAGTTTGTGAGTAAACTATATTC
This sequence comes from uncultured Bdellovibrio sp., assembly GCA_966211485.1. Taxonomy (GTDB): domain Bacteria; phylum Bdellovibrionota; class Bdellovibrionia; order Bdellovibrionales; family Bdellovibrionaceae; genus 21-14-0-10-47-8. Next base: position 3,618 of record CBIHPB010000089.1, on the reverse strand, counting down.
TGATACCAATTCATCATTCGTTTTGGATCATTTCGAGTGCTGCAAACTAAATCGGGAGGTGGCTTGGGCACATCATTGGCCAAGGCACTGGCTTGAATCATGAAAATTGAAAGAATCCGGATGAGCCTGAGCATCAGCTCACTTTTCGGCGTTCATGGACTCAATTCACACAGGACCTTTAGCCAGTTCGCGAACGGGACTTACGCCATCTCCTCGGCCCCAGGCTCATAGTGATACTCGGCGTGCTGAACCACCTCTGCATACTTCACGAATTTCTGCACAAGCTGCCGAACCTTCTCTTCCGTCTTCGGATCCACAAGATTCCCGTGCTCATCAAATGCCTGATGAGCCTTGGGAAGCCCAAAGACCTGCGGATAAACGTGCGCCTCGAGAACAGCCAGAGGCTGCCGCGTGTGCCACAGAGATCTTACCGCTCCCAAAGCACCAGGCGAAGCTCCAAGAAGCAAAATCTGTTTGTCGGTAAAGCAATGAGGTTCGATACGTGAGAGCCAATCGACGGTGTTTTTCAGAACTCCGGGAATGGATCCGTTATATTCTGGAGTGACAATAATCAGTGCTTGGCTGGATTTGATTTTGTGATCGAGATCCCGAACTCCGGCGGGGATGCCTTCGTTCATTTCAATGTCGCCGTCGTAGACTGGCATTGGAAAATCTTTGAGATCGCAGAACAGAACTTCTTTCTGATCTTTCAGCAAAATCCGCTCGACCACGTGGGCCAGTTTTTTATTCCATGAGTCCCTGCGAAGCGAACCTGGTAGCACGGCGATCGTCATATTTGTTTCCTTTCCAATCAGTCGAAATCTCAGATCTTCATACTGCAAATCATCAACCACTGATATCTAAAATGAAAACGCGCCCGATGATTTTGGCGCGAGTCAATTTGGCATGGCTGGGTCGAATTTGGGACGGCGAAAGCTCGATGGAATCGCCGCCCCCACTTGATTATGGCAGATCAAAGTAAAGCACTTCAGAATCAAGCTTTGATGAAATTGTCAGATCTCCCGCTTGATCCACTTCAATGCCATCACCCGCGGTCAATTTCTGTCCGTTAATCGAAACTTCACCGCGCACGACTTGAAGCCAAGCGTAGCGACCGTTTTCGACGGTCACGGTTTTACTTTGCCCTTCACCCAATTGACCCAGATAAAGTCTCGCATCTTGCTGCAAACGGATCGAGCCATCGGCTCCATCAGGAGAAACCGCGAGCACCCACCCTTTTTTCTTGAGCTCTTCCGTGAAGGATTTTTGCCCATAGCTGGGCTTGATTCCTTCTTTGTCCGGAAGAATCCAGATCTGCAGAAAATGCGCGCCTTCGGTTGGCGACGGATTGAATTCAGAATGGCGAATGCCGGTGCCAGCACTCATCTTCTGCACTTCACCTGGACGGATCACCGCTGAATTTCCCAAAGTGTCTTGGTGCTGCAAAGATCCTTTGATCACGTAGGTGATAATTTCCATATCGCGATGGGGGTGCATGGGAAATCCTGCACCCGCCGCCACGCGGTCTTCATTGATCACTCGCAGGGCGCGAAATCCCATCATTCGGGGATTGTAATAATCCCCGAACGAAAAACTGTGGTGCGAATCCAACCATCCGAAATTGGCATGGCCGCGTTCATTGCTTGATAAGACCTTCATCATAAAAACCTCACAGACTGACTTTCTTGCTTACTTTTTCAGAATTCTTTCTGAATGTTCAATTTAAGATTTGCGGAACAAAGGGGCGTAAGCTTCCCGATAGTTCCATGCTAAAAACAGGTCCAAGAACAAAACTGTCAAAGCCAGTGGCGCGCCTGATGGATCAATGATCGTGTGATACAACACAATGTTCACGACGATTGGTGCCAACAAAATCAATGACAGCGGGACCAAAATTCCAAGAAGCAAAGCCACACCTGTCACCACTTCGATGCCCTTGATAATTGGGAACATATAACCGGTGTTAAACAAAGCGCCTAAAAATGCGCCGCCAGCGGGTGGAGGTGGAGGCATTGGCAGAAAGTTTAAAAACCCGTTCAATCCAAAAATCACAAAGATCAGTCCCAAAACGATTCGGGCCGCTAGTTTCAGTTTGTTGCTCATATTCAATCTCCTATATGTGAGGGTGATTCCTCATTGTTGTTTCTTGCCTCTTATCTTACGGAGTTTGGGGGCATTTGATTAGATGGTAAAATGTAGACAAATTGTTCCACCAGTGAAACAATCTAAAGCCTATGGATCTCAATGAAATCTCTGCCTTTATCTCAATCGTTCAAGCTGGCGGGTTGTCTCGCGCCTCCGAGCAAACCGGCCTTCCCAAATCAACTCTCAGCCGAAAGCTGGCTCTGCTCGAGCAGCGCCTGGGCCTGACCCTGCTTCAGCGCACGACCCGAAAAATCACGCTGACCAAAATGGGTGAAGAGTACTATCGCCAGTGTTCGCAACTGCTCAGTCAATTGGGTGAGATTGAAAAACAAGTGGTCACAGAGCAAACCGAGCCCACCGGCACCCTGCGCTTCACCGCCCCGATCGAATCCGGATCGATGTTGCTGGCCCCGATGATCAAAAGATTTTGCGATCGCTATCCAAAGATCGCGCTGGATTTGGTTTTCACCGATCGAATTGTGGATTTGGTCGGCGAAGGTTTTGATGTGGCGTTGCGCGCTGGAATCATGCGCGACTCGAGCCTGAAGGCGAAAAAAATTGGCCGCGAGCGCTTTATCCTGGTCGCCAATCGCAATTACCTGAAGAAAAAAGGCACACCGAAAAATGTGAACGATCTTTCAAATCACCGCTTGATCGGCTTCAGCCCCAATCGCGAGCCTTTGATTTGGAAACTTCAAGGTCCCGACGGAAAAAAAGAAATCACGCTGCATGAATGTCTTCGCAACAACTCACTCTCTCACTGCCGAGGTCTTGCGATTGAAGGTGCTGGCATCTCTTTGCTGCCACGATTTATCGTCGGCGAAGATTTGCAGAAGGGCCGACTGGATGTCGTTCTTCCCGAGTGGTATTCGGACCGTGGTGATTTCGCGATCGTGTATCCGAATCAGAAATATGTGTCGCCAAAGACACGCGCCTTCGTTGATTTCCTAGCGGAAGAGTTGAAAACGATTACTTGGTAGGCAGCCACATAGGCAACGTGGTGCATTAAGCGCAGGAATCACTTTATCTTCGTTCAAACATGGGTATTCTCTGACTGAGAAAACAACAAATCCAAACAAGGAGAAACACATGAAAATGATGACTACTGCTATCGTTGCTTTGTTCGCATGCGCTGCTTTGGCAAATGACCCAGCTCACACTACAGCTGCTCCTGCCGCTGCTCCAGCTCCTGCTGCAAAAACAAAAGAAGCTAAAGGTGCAGCTACTACAACTGCAACTACTGCGACTGCTACTGAAGATTGCGCAACAATCAAAGATGCAGCTGCTAAAAAAGCTTGCGAAGACAAAAAAGCTGCTCACAAGTAATTTGAGCTGTTTGCAAGTCTGCAAAATAGAAACCCTGCCGGAAGGTGGGGTTTTTTATTTTGGGGGTCAGTACTCGTCTCGAAGTGCATGCGTCCATGCAATCGAGGGCTATCGCGCCCTCGAGCTCCGCGGGCCGCTGAGCATCCT
>CBIHPB010000088.1:0-12319 GCA_966211485.1 uncultured Bdellovibrio sp. | reverse complement strand
GATTGGATCGACATCATCGCCTGCTGCATTCGCATTTGAACAGATTGCATTTCTTGTTGCAAAGCCATGATCACACGAGAACCATTCGCATAGTTTTCTTGCTGTCTCTGCTGCTGTTGCATGTACATCTGCATCTGTTGTTGCTGCATTTGCATTGCTTGTTGTTGCATCTGCATTTGCATGTTCATCATACCAGACGAGTCCATGCCCATCATTCCGCCGCCCATTGCGGACATTGGCATTCCCATCATTCCACCAGGCATCATACCCATCATGCCGCCACCCATGCCGCCCATCATGTAGCCGCCCATTGGGTAACCCATCATTCCACCTGGCATCATTCCCATCATACCGCCGCCCATGCCGCCCATCATGTAACCACCCATCGGCATTCCCATCATGCCGCCCATTGGATAGCCCATCATTCCACCAAGCATGCCGCCGCCCATGCCGCCCATCATGTAGCCACCCATCGGCATTCCCATCATACCGCCCATTGGGTAACCCATCATTCCACCAAGCATGCCACCCATCATGTAGCCGCCCATTGGCATTCCCATCATTCCACCCATTGGCCATCCGGCCATCGCGCCACCTGCAAGCATTCCGCCCATCGGGTAACCGGTGAAAAGACCTCCACCATATGGAGTTTGGAAAAATCCTGGAGGATAACCGAACGGACCACCAACCATGTTTCCATAGCCGTTACCGCCAAAACCGCCACCGCAACCGAAACCGCCGGCACCGATTCCACCACCGATGGATCCGTAGAATCCACCGCCGCCACCCATTCCAGCAGCCAGAGCACCCATCATAAATGGAAAGCCGTAACCGAAAGATGGATATGATTGGCTTGGATATCCGATGCGCGCATTTTGATTCGCAACATATTTTTGCAATGAATTTCCAAGAATCATCGAGCCGATTCCCAGAACCGAGTTCGTGATCACTCCACCCCAGTCAGGCTTCGAGCTTCGGAAGGAATATCCCGCACCGTTCAACATACAGTCGATGCAACCACCCTCGGTCGCCTCTTTGCGCATTTCCTTCTGGTGATCTTTGACGGCAGTTTTGTAATCGCGCTTCAGGTCTTTGATACGGTCATTCATTTCCGTCTCTTTGGCCTGAAGCTCATCAAACTTGCGAGTCGCTTCTTTCAATTTCGCACGTTGATCTTGGTAGACATCGACATTTGTTCGGCAGACATCTTTGCTGAAAGACTTGTCAACCTTCGCACCATCGATATCACAGACACCGGACATAATACGACCTTTGGCACCCGGATCGCAGACTTCCCCGTACCATTGATCGCGAGTGAATGGTTGATAATCGGTCCCATTTCCGTTGGCAGAGCCCAAAGGCTTTTCTTTCTCGCCTTCTTTTTTCTCAACAGAAGCTCGATCAGTCTCTGCCGCTGGCATGCGGGATTGATCGTCGCCTTCGTTCATAGAAGTCGACTGAGCAGGTGCTGGTTCTGGCTTTTTAGCGGGAGCATCCTTGTACTCAGAACAATTACGCTCCTGATCGATATGATCGATGATGCGGTCGAGGTATTTACCCTGAAGAGCGCGGCGTTCGAGATATTCCTTAGCGCGCTTCATCTTGTTTTCGATTTCTTTTTTCTTTGAGCGAGCTTCCGACAATTTCTCGCGAATATCTTTCAAATCTTCTTTAGCATCGTTGATGTCGTCGATCTTGCTTTCTGCTTCGTCACCGATTTCTTGCTGATACGGGCAAGCTTGCATTCCCATCATCATTCCGGTGCCGTACATTTGGGCCCGGCTGGTCAAAGAAAAACCCAAAAGTATGGTGGCGAGAATCCATGATCGCATGAACATTGTCTTCATTGTTTACTCCTCAAACACTTATCCATCATCCTGATCGACATAAAGACGCTGGTCCTTAAGACCTAAACCTGAGAAATCTTGCGTAGATACTCTTCTCAATCTTACACTAAATAGCATGCAGAAACAGACCATTCTTTGCGTGGATGACGAAATAGACAACGTACAAGCTCTCGAGAGAATCTTCCGAGCGAAATACACTGTCCTAAGGGCCACTAGCGGAAGAGAAGCACTTCAGATTCTGGACCAACAGCGAGGTCCAGTTTCTCTGATCCTCACCGACCAAAGAATGCCCGAGATGACCGGGGTCGAGTTCCTAGCCCAGACCATCCAAAAATTTCCCGACACGATTCGCATTCTTCTCACCGGTTACACCGACATCGAATCGATCGTCTCAGCGGTGAACACCGGACAAATTTCTCGCTATCTCACCAAACCTTGGGATCCAGTCGATCTGCAGGCGACCGTCGATCAAGCGGTCGAGCGATTTGTGATGGCTCGCGAGCTGAAAGAAAAAAATGTCGAGCTGGAAAAAGCCTACAGCGAATTGAAGACTTTGGATCAAGCAAAAAATCAATTCATGGTTTTAATCAATCACGAATTGAAAACTCCACTGACGGCGATTCTCAGTTTTTCGGACCTTTTGAAGGAAACCCATCTCACGGAAGATCAATCGCTGTGTCTGGATCGCATTCAAAAAAGCGCCGATCGACTGAAAGGTTTGATCGAAGACGTTTTACTGGTTGTGGGATCTGAAACCAAAACTTTGCGCGCGAAATCTCAGCCGTTTGAGACTCACAATTTGGATTTGAAACTGCCGATGCCGCTGCAGCAGATGCTGAACCGAAAATCACAAAGTCTTCAGGTCCATATTCCGGAAATGAAAATCGTGGCGGATCTGACAATGATTCGTCAGGTGCTGTTCCGCCTGCTTCACAACGCAATCAAATTTGGACACGAAGGTTCGGCAATCGAGCTTAAGACGGAGCCCACCACTCCTCACCGCGTGAAATTTTCTGTGATCAATGAAGGCGCACCGATTTCGAGCCAAGTGATCGATAAAATTCTCAAGCCTTTCTTTATCGACGAAGATGTGATGAATCACTCGGCCGGAATGGGCTTAGGTCTAACGGTTTGCCAAGCTATATTGAAAGCTCACAGCACGCATTTGCACATTGAAAATCGCGACACTGGTGTCGAGGTCAGTTTCGAACTTCCCTGTCTGTAAAGCGTCCGAATCCGGACATCGGACAAAGCTCCGGCCCTCAGCTACAATGTATTTTCCAATAGAGTCACGCCAAGCTTGCTAAGCCTCTCCTCGACGGGAGGCTTTCGATGGGTTTCATTTCTCTACTACTTTCGCTGGTTGTATCTGGATCGGCATTGGCTCAGGAAATTATCTTAAAGCCAGGCGAAACAAAGACTCTGCCGGCCTCTGGCAAAGCCTGGGTTGAAAAATCCAAGGTCATTCGCCTTTCAGATGCCGGTCGCCATTATGTCATCAAGGGCGTGAAACCCGGATCTTCTCTGATCAAAATTGGGTCAAAATCTTACGACGTTTCGGTTTTGTCTCCGTCTCAGGAAAAAGCCTGGCGCAAATTAGAGGGCGCTGTTCAAAAAACTTTGAATCTTCAATTGGCCATGTCCGAGGGGCAGGTTCGTGTGCAGGGACATCTAATTCGATGGAACGATTGGGAAACTTTGTACAAAGCCTGTAAAAACAATGACTGCGATTATGTCATGGAAGTCACTATGAAGGACAGCCTGCGAAATTTTGCCCAGAAAAAGATTGGCGAAATTTTCCAACAGCATGGCTTGCCGCCCCAGAATCTGATGTTCGAGCAGCAAATGCAGGCGCTGGTTTCTGATCATGGAGAAGTCGCCACTCGCGTCACAAAACTTTTAAAAGCGCTTGGCGTTCACCCGATTGCAACAGCCAGCAATTTAGATTTGGCTCCACTGGTTCGCGTGCAGATCACAGTCGCCGAAGTTCGCAAAAATGAAACGTTGAACTATGGAATCAAATGGCCTGGTTCATATTCGGCGCAGATTCTTCCTTCCTACGCTTCAGGCACCACTTCGCAGACGATAGATGTTCATTTTCTTGAACAGAAAGGTATTGCAAAAGTTCTGGCCAGCCCAAATATTCTTTGCCGAAGCGGCAAAACCGCAGACTTCTTTGCCGGCGGCGAGTTTCCGATCAAGATTATGAATTACAAAGTTCAGGATGTTGTCTGGAAAAAATACGGGATCGTGCTGAAGGTTCAGCCGAAGGCCGATTTTTCCGGGAAGATGAGTATTTCAATCGAAACAGAAGTCAGCAGCATCGACAAATCCCGATCGGTGGACGGCGTGCCGGCCTTGTTCACCAATAAAATTCAAAGTCATTTCGAACTCAATGGTCCACGCACCATTGCACTTTCGGGATTGATTAAAAGTGACCAAAGTCAGAACAGCGAAGGTCTGCCGGGCCTTTCCCGCATTCCGGTTTTTGGCGCGCTTTTCGGCAGCAAAGAATTTCAAGACAATCGGACCGAGCTTGTGGTGTTTGTGAAGCCCGAGGTTATTTCGCCTGGATCGTTGGAGGCGAATCTATGAATTTTCTCCAGAAAGCCCTGAAAATTCAGACCGAAATCCAAAGTCTTCCCGTCGAAAACATTGGATTTCAAACCATCGAGGCCAAATCCCAAAGCTCGGTCCGCATTTCCCAAATTATTTCCGAAGAAGCCAAAGGCTTGGACTGGCACCAGCAAAAACGCCTGCAAAGCGAATTTGAAGACGTCGGCCCCTTGGCTTCACTGATGGAGGACGAGTCCGTCACTGAAATCATTGTCAACTCTTTGGATCAGATCTGGTTCGAACGCCGCGGAAAACTAAGTCGCTTGGAGGATCGCTTCGCCAGCGAACTCACCTTTCAAAATTTTGTCGAACGCGTTTGCCAGGAAGCGAAAGTTCAAGTCAGTGTCGAACGCCCTTTTTGCGACGGAAGATTTCGAAATTTCCGTCTGCACCTGGTGTCAGGAGAGCTTACCAAAAATAGTTTTATCCTCACTTTGCGTCGGCAGAGCGCAAACCCATGGACCCTGGATCGATTGCTAGAAAGCGGTTGGACTTCGGAACAAGGGATGTCTGTTCTGCGACAATGGATTGAAAGTAAAAAAAGTTTTCTAGTGGTCGGCGAAACAGGCTCGGGAAAGACTTCGGTACTGAACGCTTGCTTGCAGGCCATGCCATCGAACGAGCGTATCGTTGTTTTAGAAGACACCGCAGAGATCGTAGTTCCAAATGAAGCCAGCACCCGTTTGCTAACCCGACATGATAGCCATGGCCTTTTGCCAACGGTGGATTTGACGGATTTACTTCGTCAATCGCTTCGCATGCGACCGGATCGCTTGGTTGTGGGAGAGGTGCGCGGACCTGAGGCAAAGGATCTTTTACTTGCATTGTCGACCGGTCACCAGGGAAGCATGGGAACCCTGCATGCCTCTTCAGCCTCGCAGGCGATTTTGAGGCTTGAAATGCTGGTGCAGTTAGGGGCTCCTCATTGGAGCTTGACCACGATTCGACGACTTTTGGGATTAAGCCTCAACGGAATTGTTGTGGTGGGACGATGTGAAAATGGCGAACGGCGCCTTCGTTCGATTTACGAACTCAGCGCCGTTGAGGAAACCGGAGTCTTGTTAGACCCGATTTATAAAGACAATTCAAAATTAAGCTTCAATTGAAAGGCGCTGGCCTTGTTGGCCGGACGCTTCTTCAAATTCTGCTGCTGCTTCGTAAGGTGTGTAGTTCTCGCGAACTGGACCCGCATCTTGCAAAGCTTCTTCAGTCACGGTCTCAGCGACTTGCTGACTGGCTGGCGCCGCCACTTCTGGCTTTTGCAAACGAGTCTCGAAGAATCGGCGATTGAGTTCTTCAATCTTTTTCGCGCGTGAAGCTTCTTTGGGATTTCGCACCATCATGGTGTCTTGCGCCGCCATCTCTTTTGCCTTTTGGCTGAGAGTAACGCGATCGTTGATGGTGTTTCGGCCCGCCTTTCGTCCAAACGCGGGTGCTCCGGGACGTGCGGGTGGCGCCTCATCCAAGTCCACTGACTGAACTCGCGGGTTGCCTGGCAGTATGCTGCTGATCTTATCCATTCCACACCTCCATGTGTGATGGCTTCTTATCGGCAGACATCGTTCCAGCTTGAGACGTGTTCGAAGATTCTGGACGTTGGTCCAAACAAAATAGATATTAGTTTATGTCATATAAAGAATGTCAAAACTCTTGAAACCGGACTGTGCCTTGGGTTTCAAAGTTTTTATGATGGTGGAAATCAACCTTCAAAAAGGGCACAGACATGAAACGTCGCACTTTCCTAAAAGCCGGAGTCCTGGGTGGTGGAGCCACTGCACTCTTGGGCCTGACTTCTTGCACAACCTTCTCCCCGTCTTCATCTTCAGAAGATTCGCGCATGCCGGCGGCGACGCTGACTCCGACCAAGGGTCTGCGAATTCGTTATGAGGTCACTTCGAAAGAAGCGCAAAAAGATCTTCAGATTTATAAAAAGGGCGTTGAGATTCTGCGCAAGAATCCTCGTACGATTACGGTCAACGGCAAGAAGACGACTTCAGGATTAAGTTTTGCCGAGCAAGCCGAGATTCATATGAACTTCTGCCCGCACGGAACTTGGAAATTCTTTCCATGGCACCGCGAATATCTGTACCGCTTTGAAGAAATCATTCGCGATGTGACTGGCGAAGAAAACTTTGCTCTTCCTTATTGGGATTGGTCGAAGAATCAGAAATTACCAAAAGAGTTTGGCGAAGCTGGTTCGTTGTTTCTGAACGAAGCCAACCGCACACGCAATTTGAAACCTTCAATCGATCAAGAGTGTTCTCCAAGCCGCATTTCTTCTTTCAAGAAGACGAAGGACTTCAACACTTTCTTGGGCTCTGAACAGGGCTCGGGTGAGATTGAATACGCACCACACAACACTGTTCACGTTGCGATTGGTGGTACGATGGCCACCTTCCGCTCGCCCCTGGATCCGATTTTCTGGTGTCACCATGCCAATGTCGATCGTCTTTGGGCCGAATGGCAGGAGGGTAACAACTTTTTCGACGGAAAATCGCCCATCAAAGACTATGAAAAATGGTTGGCACTTTCGCTGGACGGATTCTATGACCGCAAAGGCGTTCTGATTCCAAAAGACAAAGTTCGTATGGCGAAGGATGTGATCGATCCGAAAAATCTGGGCTACCTCTATGACACTTCAACTCGCAAAACGGTCAGCAACGAAAAAGCCCCTGCGAAGGCGGCGATGGCTCCGGCCCCGTTTACCCGCCGAACAATTGTAGAAACTGAACCGATGGCAGCCTCCGTTGAAGCCGACCGCGATCCTGGAACCTATATTGTCAGACTGAAAGACCTTCCAGACGATGCGTTTGTGACCTTCCGATCTTACTTGGAAGATCCAGAAGCCTATCAGGACTACCTCTTCAATATGAAAGTCATCGATGTACCGGATTTTCCACACGGAACACAGATGACAATTCAACTGATTGTTGGAAGTCACCAGTACAATGTCCTGTACTATGTCGTCTTTAAGGACCCGAATAGTCCTCATGCTCATCATGATATGAAACGGACGTTGAATTTCGATTACACAAAGACATTGAACGCGATTTTTTATAATGAGGGTGGCGTGTATCCCCAGAAAACTGAATTCAGGGTCACCGTTGAAACACCGGATGGCCAAGCCTATGTGACTAAGGATCCTGACTTACTGGGAATGAAATATTCCTTCTCTCTGTTTGGACCACAACGTTAATTGATCCAATAAAAAAACCGAGGTCGCGATGCGGCCTCGGTTTTCTTTTTCCCAAATCCAAATTTACTCGGCCAGGTATTGCAGTCCTTTTAACAGTTCGGCCAGACCGTAGCCTCCACCATCCTCTTGATAGAAGGTGTGGCAGGCATCAAAAGAATAAAATCGAACTTCGATATCGCCTTGGTAGGCAAACATGTTCACAGATGGAGCATCCACGCAGTGTGGAGCTTTCGGGTCCTGATCCTGCAATGGAGATCTAGAATTCAACTGCGCCACATCGGCTTTCAATTTGGCTAAAGCCTGAACAGTCAGTTGCGCAAGTGGTTTGGTGACTGTCCCGCCATTCCGAGTCGGATCGGGACTTTGGAATTCAACCTTTCCGCCTCCGTCAATGGTCAGAACCCGCAATCCAGGCACTGGCGCAAATTCCACAAAAGTTGTGGCCTTCAAAAAAATAGGCCCGGCAAAACTAAATGAACTGAAAAGTAGAAGACTGGCGATAATGGTTTTCATGCAATGATTCCTTCCCCCAGAACGGGATTTCATTGCAGAAATTCATATCACGCTGAACTTGCGATTTTGCATATGCGATTTAACAATCGCAACCGTGTCGACTGGGACACGGTTGTCAATTTGACCCATTACTCGCGAGTTCGTGACTGAGCTTCACGAGCCGTTTGGTAATCCATCGGTTTTTGTGACTGCTCTTCAGATTTTTTTGCAGGGGTTGGATATTCCAATAAAAGATGGCATTCCCCCCAGACTTTCACGTCAGCAAAAAAGCTATCGAAGTTACCACTTCGATACTGAACCTTAATCTCTGAATCATTTTTGAATTCAATCGAAACCGTCTCACGATCGGGATAACCAGGTGCAACAGGAACCTGTCTCTCCAAAACATACTCGTTCGGAGTTTTCCCAAACAATCTCCACATTCCATGGTAACGGCCAAGATACTTGACGTTTCCAACAGTCAATTGACCCACAAGATCCTTATCATTGCGATCCTGAACGATCACTTGGCTAGGAACTTCGGCTTCATAAGAAATCCCGACGGTCGTTCGACGGCAAACACCTGAATAAGACTGAATGACATGCCTCACAGGCTCGCCAGCTTCCTGCGGAGCACCCTCTTCCGAGTCCGATGCCCAAACGCCAAATCCAACCAACAAAGTCAAAAGTAAACCAATTGCCTTTTTCATTCATCCTCCTCGGGCCATGTCCTGAAGACGCAAATTTAGCAAGGAGACGGCCATCACCGAAGCCAAGGTATTTGTTTTGGCCACAAAAGGTGTGTTCAACGGATAGACGAGGACTTATTTTCGGTCGCACAAGGCATCGCAAGTGATGAATTTGTTTCAGCTTCGACCGTCTAAAAACTTGTCGGTGAAGAATGAAAAAGGAGTTCCATTTCCGGAACCCCTTTTGACTTTAAATTGAGTTTAACAGCCAGTCAAAGAAGCCACACAATTTAGGGCATAGTAAATAACGAAGAACAGAGCAATTCCCAAATTCCATTTCCTGCGTGCGACCGAGTACTTTCGAACTCTTTCAGAGAGTTGAAATCGAAACTCAATAAAGCACCAAAGGGAAAATAGAAATCCAAATATTGATAGGTAGGGTTCAAGGTTTTTCATCGTCCACCACCTCTCAACATCTGATGTTTTCCTGGATTCGTAATATCCATACGATCCGTTTTTAGTTTCGAGGCACCTCCACCTTTTTCAGTATCAAATCGGCTTGGATTGGAAGTGGCGCCTGCATGACGGATTGGCTGTAGCGCCAGTGCACCCATTGATTGAAAAATTATGAGTCCTAAACTCAGTATTCGCATTTTGATCATATGTACCTGCCTCTATTAGTTTTCGTGCGATCTCCTTGATCGATCGCCTCGCCAAAAGAGCAATGGCAACTCTTGTTCCACCTGTAATTTCGTTATTTTCTCTATGAACCCTCAAACTTCCAGAAAATTGGATCCGAAGTCCGGACGTTGAGACGGACAAAGCTCATTCCACCAATACGCTTTGCTCCAATTCAGAAGGTTCTGGCGCCTGAGTGGAAATGTGCCATGCTTCTGGTGAGGGGGATCTATGAGATATGTTTTCGGGCTGATTTTGATCGGCTTGTTGTCGACTGCTGCCAAGGTTGTTCCACACTTTTTTAACGAGGGAGTGAAGTATTATCGATATGCGATTGAAATCGATATGCAGAACCAAACAGAGGCTCGGCAGAGAATTGCCTGGCTGAGAGAAAATAATTTCGACATTGCTGGTATGAGCTGGGACGAGAATCAAATCGAAGTCATCACCACAGATGAAGGTTTGAAGCTGCTAGCGAAAAATCAATTCAAGGGACATGTCCTTGAAAGCCGGTTGGATGGAGAGCCTCCTCGCTTTCCGATCGATGCTCAGTTTCTGAATCCCTCTCGGACCGAGATCAAATTGGCTGATCTGAATCGTCGCTTTCCTCAGACTTCCCGTCTGGAAAAATTGGGAACTTCGCTGGAAGGACGATCGATTTGGGGAATTTTGGTTTCGACGACTCCAACAGCTGGTGATCCCAAGTTCTTTGAAAAGCCGACCTTGATTGTGGACGGAGTTCACCATGCTCGTGAAATCATGACGGCCGAGATCGCGATGGATGTCGCGGAAACTTTGCTGACCAGTCAGGATCCACAGATTTTGGATCTGCTGAAAAAATGGAATGTCTGGGTTGTGCCGATGTTAAACGTGGACGGCAGCAATGTGGTTTGGACTGGCAACAATTGGTGGAGAAAGAATACCCACGCTTACAACAATGAAATTTTCGGCGTGGACATCAACCGAAACTATCCTTACCAGTGGGGAAATTGCGATGGCTCTTCGGGCGAACAAGATTCGGATGCCTATCGCGGCGAATCCGGCGCCAGCGAATTAGAGACTCAGGCTTTGATCAAACTCGCCCAATCCGTGCGTCCAACGGGCTACCTGTCTTATCACTCGTACAGCGAATTGATCCTGTATCCTTACGGATGCCAAGGCCAAGTCACCGGAGAAAATGCCCTTCACGATTCGATTGGAAAAGAACTTTCTCGATTGTTACCAACCGATTCAAGCCCGAGCCGCTTCTACCGATCGGGTACAGCCTGGGCCCTTTTGTACGGGGTCGACGGCGATTCGATGAGCTATATGTATTCCGAGTTCGGTGCGACTTCTTTTGCTTTCGAGGTGAATCAGTCTTTTCAGCCGAGCTATACTTTGCGAGATCCCACCGTACAGAAACACCGCCGGGCCTGGACATATTTCCTTCAGCGCTTGGACAAAAATCTCCTGACTTTGCAAATCACCGATGCACGCTCGGGCGAGCCTTTGTCTGCGACGATCACAATCAGTACAATCTCGCAAGTAAAGGGCGAAAAACCATTTCACACAAACGAAGCCGGATATTTCTTCAAAGTATTGGATCCTGGCACATACACAATGACCGTGTCGCTGACCAATGGTCAGCAAAAGCAAATTCAAGTGGAAATGAGAAGTCAGGCACAGAAGTTGTCGGTGGTGTTTTAATTTTTGCCAAAGTATCTAACAAAAAAAGGGGTTCCTTATTGGAACCCCTGATCAAAAGATACTATTTTATGTTCTCGAAACCCTTAACCGTCCTGGCGACCGACGGATTTCGACTTTTATTGCACCGCTTGGAACATAAACTCCGCCAAAACTTGGCGCTCTTGTTCGCTAAGGCCGACATCTTCAAGTTTCATGCGAGTTTGAATTAAATCTTTTTCCAATGCCAAAAGATCTTTCATTTCAATTGAGTATTGAACCTGATCTGCCTCATATTCTTCAATCGTCGGCAGAGGCAATTCAACTTCACCTGCTTTCAGTGCCAATCCAGAAGAAGTCGTCGAGTAAGAAACTCCTCCCAATTCCTGCAAATTGATCGTCGAAGAATTTCCGCCACGATAATTTTGCGCCTCCAGAAGAAGAGCGCGGTAATTTGCCTGCCCCGCAGCTCCCAAATTGCTTTGCAGGATATCACCTGCTTTCGAATATCTGCGGTGCAGGAAATACTGCACAAAATTTCTTCGCAGGATGGAATTCTTCGTGAACAAACAGCCAAGTCGCTTAAAATCATCGGCTGAATAGCAGTTATCAGTCTTCAGTTCTGCCAACGTGTTAGCACTTTGCGGGCTCTCCAACAAACCTACAAACTGGGTATAAAGTGCACTCATCACTGGTTCACCTGAAGCGAGAACCTCTTGGGCAATTGCTGACTGGACCAAATAGTGAGCACTTTGCATAACTTGTTGCATCTTTTCAGTCTCTCCGATTGCCAAGGGTTGCTTTGAAGACCACTCACCTTCACCCAAAATCGAAGTCAGTTTCGAAATTGTCAGCAACGCTTTTGTCTGATTCAGAACAACACTTGGATTCAGAAAGCCTTGTGCCAACAAATATCCACGCGCACCACGCTGCTCTTGTGCCTGTGCCGCTGCGTTCTGGTCCACATATATCTGATCCATGAAAGGCACTAAGCTCATAAACTGAGCCGGCAAATGAAGACCTCGATATCGAGCAGCCGATGATTCCGGACCTACAGAGAATTTCCCAGCAAAAATTTTACGCAATGGAATCAACCGAACGCTCTCGACAGTTTCAGAGACATCCCGAGGAGCATTGGC
>CBIHPB010000087.1:0-12358 GCA_966211485.1 uncultured Bdellovibrio sp. | reverse complement strand
GCAAGCTGCTGACGATGCCGCAGGTCTGGCGATTTCAGAATCTCTCAAAGGTCAGATCCGAGGTATCGGACAAGCTCGCAACAATGCGTTCAACGCGGGTTCTGCGATTCAAGTCTCTGAAGGTGGCTTGAATGAAATCAATAATATCTTAATTCGTTTGCGTGAATTGGGTATCCAAGCCGCATCCGACAATATCGGTGAAAAAGAACGTGGCTTCTTGAATGAGGAAGCTCAACAGTTGATCGAAGAATCAAATCGTATTGCTCAAACGACTCGATTTGGTGACAAGATCCTCCTCGATGGTTCCGGTGGAGAGCAACAATTCCACGTCGGTGCTTTCGCTGGTGACGAGAACGTGATCAAGTACACTCTGTCAACGGATGCACGCGCATCTGAACTTGGAATCGACGGCATCGCTGTTGACGACAAAGATTCAGCTCGTGATTCCTTGCAGAAGGTCGATGATGCTCTCGACAAGATCGGTACAATGCGAGCGAACTTCGGTTCGATCCAAAGCCGATTGAATGCAACAGTTTCAAACTTGGACATCCAGTATGAAAACTTGAGCGCTGCGAACTCTCGCTTGCGAGACACAGACGTAGCGAAAGAGACTTCAGAAATCGCTTCTGCTCAGATCTTGCAACAAGCGGCGGTTTCGGTTCTCTCTCAGGCGAATACTTTCCCTGGTGTCGCTCTGAAGCTGATCGGTTAATCCAAAGACAATTCGAAGAGCCTCGGTTTTTTGCCGAGGCTCTGATCTCCAGAAGACTGAAGATTCAGTTTTCAATTGAGAAATCTCGTGCGGCCGCTAATTGCAGGCCCGTTGCCTTGTCATGAGATTCTTCACTTGAGGATTTGAAAACAGAGAAATCGTTTTAGGTTACCAGTTTACGGGGGTTTCGGTCGTTAGCACAGATACGAAATTCCTTTAAGCCCGCCCTGGGAGCAATCCTCCCAGGGTTTTTTTATGGTGCTCACCCCTTTTTTGTGTCGCTTGTGCGTCAAATTCCTTAATAGCGATCAACTTCCAGATGAGATGCTCTTCTTGTGCCTTCTTCCTTCCTTAGCTCGAAAATAGATTTTCTTAATGCCAATTGGATTGTGCGGCGATCTTGTCTGGTCCCGGGCTGGTTCAGCCACGCCAATACCCCCTCCAAATCATCCGTTAAAATATGGTCCGAGACTGGAAAATTTAGTTTTTGAAATCCGAATAATCCTCGGAGGGAAGAGTAGGGGTAATCCTCTACCCTCATGCAGATCCCTGCTTCAATCGGATTTCGATAAATATATTTATAGGCATGAGTGTAGTGATGATAGCTCAGGATCAAAGAGCGCCGGTGAGGCTGACCGTAGATATGATTCTTGGAGTTCATATGGTAATTGATATGGCGGGCAGTTTCCGTCATGAACCACCTCATCGCCAAGCTGATTTGGCCTTCGGGGTCTGATATCAGTAAATGAAAATGATTGCTCATCAGCACAAAAGCGTGAATTCGCACCCTGAATGCATGGTGAATGAAGTACAACTGCTCCTCGCAAATTCGCCATACGATCTGAAGGTCCAATCCAAACCATTCTTTGTTGTTAGTTCTGGCTGTAATATGAAACGGGCAGGCCGAGTGCTGAGGTGGATGCTTTCTTGGCATAAGAACTCCTTCTAATGCCGAAGTTCAAGATTCAAGAGTGGTGCTTGCCTATAGGCCTACTCGACGCATTGTCATTTCCGAAATCCGGACAAATCGATTAACGCACAAGCGACACAAAAAAGGGGTGAGCACCTTCTAGCCCTTCACGCAGACGACTTGTTTTAGCGTGTGCACGATTTCAACCAAATCATTTTGTGCGGCCATCACAGCATCGATGTTTTTGTAGGCGGATGGTGACTCGTCCAACACGTTTGCATCTTTTCGGCATTCGACGCCGGCTGTGGCCTTTCGATGTTGCTCAAGTGAAATGACAGCCTTGGCTTGGGTTCGGGACATTGTCCGTCCGGCCCCATGCGAGCAGCTGTTGAAACTTTCAGGATTTCCTTTGCCACGCACGATAAAAGAACGGGCACCCATGGATCCGGGGATGATTCCAAGATCTCCTGTTTGCGCGCGGACAGCACCTTTGCGGGTGACGTACACGTCTTCGCCGTAATGTTTTTCCTTTTCGACATAGTTGTGATGGCAGTTCACGGCCTGCTCGAGCAAAGTGAAAGGTGGAAGCTCGCCGCTATCCCGCAATGCCTTGATCACAAGTTCCATCATGATATCACGATTGGTGCGGGCATAATCCTGCGCCCACTGAACGGCATTGAAGTAATCATCGAAATACTTCGATCCCTCTTGAAAATAAGAGAGATTGCTATCAGGCAGGTGAATCGAATTGCGTTCCATATCCCGCTTGGCCAGTTCGATATAATGACGGCCGATCAGGTTGCCAATCCCACGTGAGCCACTGTGAAGCATGATCCAAACATTGTCGGCCTCATCCAAGCAAAGTTCGATAAAGTGATTTCCACTCCCCAATGTTCCCAGCTGTTCGATGTGCTTGGTGTCTTTGATGCGGGCATTTTTTTCCACCAGACGGCGAAAGCCGGGTTCCAGGTGCTTCCATGCTTCGTTGGATTGTTTTGGAATGTGTTTGTGTTCATCCCGGCCTACAGGGATAAGTCTCTCAATGCGACTTCGAATCGAGTGCAAAGAGTCCGGCAAGTCGCTTCCGCGTAAAGAAGTTTTCTGTGCGATCATACCGCAACCAATATCCACACCGACAGCGGCCGGGATAATAGCGTTCTTGGTTGGGATCACGCTACCGACGGTGGCCCCAATTCCAACGTGTACATCGGGCATGGCTGCCACCCATTTGTAAATAATGGGAAGGCTGGCAGTTCGCTGCAGTTGCAAACGGGCCTCAGTTTCGAAGGGAACGCCTTCGGTCCATGACTTAACCAGTCCACCTGTTTCACTTTCAATGACTTGATAGTGCTTTTCCATAACACGTGAATATGTGAGATCGGCGGGGAAAGGCAAGTCTGCTTGCTGAAATGCAGGCTCTCGCCAATTTTTTTTGCCGAGCTGTAGCTACACAAAAAGTGCGGGCGATCTTATGATTGGGTATGGAAAAGTGGATGGCTCGCCAGATGCTGAAAAAGTATCAGGCACATTTCAAATTGAAATCGGTTTCAAAAAAACAGCAGGCTGCAACGCTGGAGCGAGCCCGAAGTATGATCGAAATGGCACGCAAGAGAGAATCGCTGCGTGTTCTGACAAAGAATGGGAAGATTCAAGCGATTGTCGGATGCGCCTCTGCGAAATCGCCACGAATCAAAGGTCAGCAAAGTCTTTTCTATATCTTTGAACCCAGATCTCTTTCGAAAATCCGTCCTTGGTTGATAAATAATCTTGGTCAGATCGCGAAGAAAGCTCCGCGCTACACGGAAATCAAATTTCTTCCCAGGGAAGATTTGTTTTTAGGTTCAGCCATGAAAAAAGCTGGTTTGAAGACGCGATATGAAATTCTTCGCGGAAAATCAAAGATTGCGCTTCGCAATCTGATCGCCAAGAAATCGCCATCGCGGAACCTGGAACATTTGGGGCTGGACATTCGTCCCATCCTATCGGCCTCTATGCTTCCAGAAATGATGAAGCTTCAAAGAACTGTGTCCCGGCATGCGGGTACGCATGTTTATTTTTCCAATTCGGCTCGGCAATTGGAAGAGGATCGCAACGAGTACAAAGAGATCATAACTCGCAAGAATGGACTTCTGCTGGGTGTGTATAGCGGAAGACGACTGCTGGGATTTATGCTGGCGAGTGTTCAACAAGAACCCGGCACTGGACATAAGACGGGCGGAATTTCTTTTTTTCTTCATCCCTCCATTCAAGGATTGGGAATCACAAAGACCGGGTATCGATTGATGCTCGAGTATCTTGTCAAAAATAATGCTCTCGGATTTCAAGGGGGCACTTCTCAGCCGGCGATTCTCTCGCTCGGAAAAATCATGAAACGAAAAGTCGCCCAGGTTATCTACGTGAAGATGTAACGCACAAGCGACACAAAAAAGGGGTGGGCACCTTCCTTCCTTGGTCGGGCCAGACCTCGACTGGATCTTTGGTCATCTGAACGAAGTCTTGGGGTTTTTGGTCTGGAATTCAGGATCAAGGTCTAGGTTTTTTGCGTGAATTGCAGGACTGAGGTCTAGTTTGTGCTGGACCCTGGTCTAGTTCTACTCGACTCGACTAAAGACTTCCCGGACCTCGCCGAAAGGTTTAGCAAGCAAGTTGATCAAAAGTCGAGAGACAGATCGAGAAACGGTTTTCGGAGTGACTGCTGAAGATCGGATCGTTGAGATGCTGGACGTAAGGACGGCAACCTCTGAAGGTTTGAATCAAGATAGATGATTGGCTACCAACGTGTTCAACCCAAGTGGCTAGGGATTAAGGCCCACTTCGTATCGTAGCGCAAAGCGCTCAATGAGTTTGTGTAGGTATCAAACTCGACGAAAGTCTTGAATCGGACTCATGCAATTATTGGAGGTTCCCTATGGGAATGAGAGTATCAACAAACGTATCGTCAATCAATGCACAGCGTTCATTGGCGACATCACAACGTGAGATCAGCAAGAGCTTTGCACAGCTGTCTTCTGGATCTCGTATCACAAAAGCAGCCGACGACGCTGCGGGCTTGGCGATCAGTGAAAATTTGAAATCACAGATTCGTTCCTTCGCTCAATCGTCTCGAAATGCCAACGACGGTATCTCAATGCTTCAGGTAGCAGAGGGTGGTCTTGGTGAGGTTTCAAATATTTTGACTCGTCTTCGTGAATTGGGAATCCAGTCTGCATCCGACACCGTTGGTGATCAAGAGCGCGGATTTATCGACAAAGAGGTTCAGCAATTGAAGGCAGAGGTTCAGCGTATCTCAAAGACAACTCGATTCGGTAAGACGAATCTGTTGGATGGTTCCGGCGAGAAGTTCGATATCCAAGTCGGTATCAACAATGACGACTTTGAAGATCGTATCAGCTTTGATCCATCGGAATTGAATGCACAAGCAGGTAACTTGGGAATCGACGGTCTGGATTTCACTTCGAAAACCGGAGCGCAGGACGCCCTGAATACTCTTGATGCCGCACAGTCGACGATTTCTGGATACCGATCAAACATCGGTGCCCTCCAGAACCGATTCCTGTCAACGGTCGAGAATTTGGGTGCTCAGCACGAGAACTTGTCAGCTGCGAACTCGCGAATCCGTGATGCGGACATCGCGCAGTCCACTGCCGAGGCGACTCGAAACAACATCTTGTTGAATGCTTCAACTTCGGTGTTGTCTCAATCAAATACAGCTCCACAGCTGGCTTTGAAACTGATCGGTTAATTTGATGGGATGGCTTGCCTGTGAAAGCTGGCAAGCCGGACCCAGAGACTGAATCAGAACTGGATATATTTTTAAACGGGTCTAAGAGCGCAAGCTTTTGGTTCCGGTGATAGTTCGAGTTTCTTCGGGAGGTTTCTCCAAGACTTCCCGGTACTGCCTACCCAAGGAGAGGTTCTCTCTCCTTGGAGTACTTCGGACGAGGCGGTATGCACAGCTAGCGGATTCGGGGAGACTGAAAGCGCAAAGAGGTGGTGGAACCATTTCTGGGGTTAGAGGCGAGAAACTGAGAAGGACGAGAAGGTAGATAGAGAAATTAGAGAAGGTCAGCGAAGGTTCTTAAAAGAAACCTGGACCAAGATCCAGATTTGTCGAAGTCGAGTTCAGCTCGGCTGATGTTTTTTCCGAAACGACAGATATGGATATCAAGAACGCCTTGAATTCGATCATGCCGCCAAGTCTGCGTAAGACCGCGCAGGCAGATCGTTCGATTAAGGCGGGGAATACCACCGATCGGGATGCCAACGGGCAGTCCTCCTACGATCAAAATCAACAGCAACGCCCACCGATGACTGAAGAGCAGCTGAAAAAAGCGCTCGAGCATTTGAAATCACTGCCAGCCGTCAAGGACCACAATCTCACAGTTGAGTTGGCGGAAGCCAACGGCAAGCGATTTATTTTGCTGAAGGAATTCGATGGCAAGATCCTGCGCCGGATTCAAGAGGCTGAACTCTGGACCCTGCCTGTGATGAATGATTCTGACCCTGCGAATAAAAAAGGTCAGCTCTTAAGAAAAACCGCCTAAGCTGTCGGGACAAATCACCCAAAAACCACCTTGCGATCTGATTTGAGCTTCTTCTAAAATGAAGAGCGAGGTGCACATGACAAAGAAAATGATTTTCTTTTCTGTTTTGATTTCCACGACGTCGGCATTTGCCGCTATCTCTCCTCAGGCCAAGAAGGCTTTGTCGAGTTCAGCCATTCTTCGAGGCGGCGGCGCGATTCACGGCGGTTTGGCCGGACGCGGATTCAGCTTGTTGGACGTGAAAAGCTTTCCGGCAAAGAACCAAAAGCTTGAGCGTTTATCTGTTTCAGTCGGCGATCCGCTGTTTCAGCCACATGCCGGAGCGCCGGGATACTTCCATATTGAAAACAAAACGGATACAAAACAGGTCGTGATCAATTTCGATCAGACTTACAACACCAAATTTGACGAGAAGGCTCTTCAGCAAGTTTTTGCGCATTCTCCATTCGTGAAAAGCTCGCAAATCATGTTTGAACCTGAATCTAAAAGCATGAGCCTGATCCTGACTTTGAAAAAAGCGGCGTCGATTCGCGCCGTACCTGTGGTTGGCAATGCTTCAAAGACAGCTCAGCTGAATATCGACCTCTTTGAAGACTCGCTGCTGGCGCAGAAGAGCAAAAAAGTTCAAACGATTCAGAAAACTCAAAAGACTCAATTGCCGAGTAAAAGAAAATGATTCGTCAGCTGGCCTGCCTTGGCATTTTGTTGACGACGGTGTCAGCGGCGCAGGCGCGTGTTTTCAATATCGCCAACGAAAGCTTTGCGGCCTATCTCCGCGGAAGCTACGGCTCGAAATTTGAGAATACTTTGAATTCCAAATCCAGCGGCACCGGTGTGACGCTGGATGCGGATCATGAATACAATTTTTCCGGCGAATTTGGATTCATCTATGCCATGCCGTGGATGAACGTGCGTTTCGGGCTGGAAGTGATCAAGCCCTCGGATATCAAAGATGCCATCGGAAAAAGTGCAGCGGGTGCCGAGCTGTATTCCATGACCAGCGAAATTTCCGTGATGATTCCAAAGTTTGCCTTGGAATTTAACCTGCACAAATGGCCAAGCTCGCGCTTGTATCTGTCGGGTGGTGCGGGATACGCCAACCTGGCGGCGCGAAATTCTTATGTGTTCACATCGGCTGGAAATACAGCATTTCCTGGATTGGCCGATTTTTACGAAGACATGCGATCCAGTGCGATGGCCTATGAAGGAACCCTGGGTTACGAGCATCTGCTGACCGATACCACGACCTATGCCCTGGAAGCGGGTTACCGCTGTCTGGTATTTGATGAAATCTATCAGAACCGAGACGTGACGACTTTCCAGGGTGCCGTTGTCAAAGGCGATAAAGCCAAGAACATGGACGGCGAAAATCGTTCTTTGGACATGACGAATATCTTTGTCGGTCTGACCCTGCGCTTTTGGATTAAATAGCCAGAACAATGTCCGGGTCCAATTGCAGCCCCTTAGGATCCCACCTAAAATAAAACTGTGAAGAACAGTCTTCTTTTGATCTTTCTATCTCTCGTTTTTGGAGCCGGTTGCAAAAAATTGGTGGGCCAGTACGAGGATGTCCAAATCGCCTCGGCCGACGAGAAGGCCTGCGGTTTTGTGCAAAATTCCGTCGGTGCGAGGGTTTCTTGGGACAATCGTGTGCCGGTCGTTTTTCAAATCGATCAATCCGTTCCAGAAAATTTCCGCGCGGCGATTGTCAGTGCGGCTGACGACTGGAACAGAAGTTCTGGGAAAACGTTGATTCAGATTTCATCTGAGATCGCCAATTCAACCGAGTGGAAAATCGACGGCAAGAATATTATTTATTGGGTTACGAAAACGGGTGTCTTTGCCAGCACCACTCAGCAGGCGAAAAGTTTGCTGCGATGGAATGGTCCGCAGATGACCGACGTGGATATACTGATCAATGCCGTGAATTGGACCTTTTACGTGACGGACACACAGGATAAAAATGCTTTGCATTTGGAAAGCTTGCTTGTGCATGAACTTGGTCATGCCCTGGGCTTGGCTCATCAGCCGCTGGCAAAAAGTGTGATGTACATGTCATTGGGAGGCGGTGTTGTGAGAACACAGCCCTTGCAAGATCCTGATTTGCAGGATCTGGGATGCGAGTATTTATGAAAAAGATTTGGATCTTTGCCATCATCGGAGTGCTGTTAGGATTGACAGTTTACCTGGCCAGTCCCAAGCGGCATTTAGCATCCGAGACTTCCGAAAGTCAGAAGCTCGAGTACGTGCAAATCAAGACAAGCATGATTCAAGACGTGCAATGGCAGGACGACGGCGATGCGATGACTTTCCGAATTGAATCTGCGGATCCCGAGTTCTGCACCAAGTGGTCTCAAGCTTCAGTTTCACTGGCAGCAGAAGGAATGGGAGTTTCAGGGGAAGCTCCAGGCGCCAAGTCAGTGGCCAATTGCCAAGCCGGCCGCATCGAGATGAAATGGCCCAAGCAGGTGGGGCAGTGGCAAGAACCGATTCAAAAGACGGGCGATTATATCGAAACGCCTGAGAAATTCTACGTCAGTGAAATTGCTCTGAATGGCTCGATGGGGCAGATGAAGATTTCGAATTATGAAATTTCCAGCGTTCGTAGTCAGCAGTTTGAGTTGAATACCCGATAATAACAAATATGAGCCGAGCTTGGGCCGCGCCAAGGACGGCAAGAGAGCTACATGACGAGTAAAACCTTAAGAGTAAAGCGCCTCAAGCTGTTTCTTGAATTTCTGATCCAGAACTTTTCTTTTCACCTTTAAAGAAGGCGTGAGCTCACCCGCTTCGACAGTGAACTCTTGTTGCAAGATGGAGAAGCGTTTGATCGTTTCAAAGCTTGCCAGCTGATGATTGACCTCAGAGATTTCCCGGCGAATGGTTTCCAGCACAATCGGGTTTTGCGTCAGGGTCGCGATATTCTGATAGGAGATCGCCTTCTCTTCCGCAAATTTTTTCAGATTCATGGTGTCCAAAGTCAGCAAGGCCACGATGTATTTTTTGTTATCACCGTGGATCAAGACATGGGAAATCAAGGGCTGAGTTTTCAGCAGATTTTCGAGCTTTTGAGGCGCCACGTATTTTCCGCCAGCCGTCTTGATCAGATCTTTTTTGCGATCGGTGATTTTCAAATCGCCAGAAGGCAGAAGCTCGCCAATATCTCCGGTGTGAAACCAGCCATCGGTGAAGACCTTGTCGGTGCTTTCTTTGTCTTTATAGTATTCGCGCATGACCTTTTTGCTTTTGATCATGATTTCGCCGTCTTCCGCGATGCGGATCTGCGTTTCGCCGATCGGGCGGCCGACAGATCCGAAGCGATAATTAAAGGGCGTGTTCACGCAAATCGCACCTGTTGTTTCGGTCAGGCCGTAGCCCTCCAAAATCAAAATCCCACAGGCGTGAAAGAACAACTCGATATCATGGGCAATCGGGGCCCCGCCACTGATCGCAAATCGCAGACGGCCACCGAAGGCCTCTTTGATTTTATTGAGGATCAGTTTTTGCGCGAGCTGATACTCGGCAAAAAGCGGAAGGGGAATCGGCTTTCGTTGCATTCGGAATTCACCGGCACGAAGACCCACCTTCACGGCCCATTGGAAAGCCCGCTTGCGCATCAGATTGTTTCCCAATTGGGCATAGATGGCGGAGTAAACTTTTTCAAAAATTCGTGGCACGGAAATCATGAAAGTCGGACGAATCTCGGTGAGATTGTTTCGCACCTTTTCGATGGATTCCGCATAGGCCATTTCAAAACCGATATACAGATGTCCCCAATGCTCGATTCGTCCTAAGACATGGGCGTAGGGGAGAAAGGTCAAAGAAACATCTTCTGGGGTTGCGCCCGCAAATGGAAAGGCCTCGCTGACTTCGGAAATGATCTGCTCGTGAGTCAGCACCACACCCTTCGGAAGGCCGGTGGTGCCGGAAGTATAGATCAAGGTTGCAACATCGCTGAGCTTGACCGACGAGCATAGCTTTTCAAACTGAGGCCGGTTTTCATCCAGGTCTTGTTTTCCCATGGCGATGACATCGATCCAAGGAACGCTGTCAATATTGGATTCTTTGCCGTCGTTATCAAAGCAAATCACCTTTTCAACATTCGGGCACTGCTCTTTGATTTTAGAAAACATTTTCAACAGCGATCGGCTTTCCAAAAATAAGACACGTGCTTCTGAATTTTTCAGAATGTGCATGACATCTTCGGCCGTCGCTGTTTGATAAATCGGAACCGTGATCGCTTTCAGCCCCAGAATCGCATAGTCGCAAACGGACCATTCCAGACGGGTGCTGGACATGATCGCCACTTTATCGCCGGACTTAATCCCCAAAGAGATCAATGCGGAGGCGACGGTTAAAATTTCATCGTGGTATTGAATCCAGGACAAGGCCTTCCAAGTGCCATGCTTTTTGTACTGCACGGCCGTCTTTGCGCCACGTTCGGACATTTTCATGATGAAATCACAGATGCTGCGGTTTTCTGTCTGAGCCATGAACTATTTTGTCTCAGCAGGCTTTCGTTGAGTCAAAAGAAGATTCACTTGAATCCGCTTGTTAGCCTCGACCTGAACGGTCTGCTCGGCAGAGAGGCCTGTGAAAGGATTATGGGCTTCGATTTTCACCGGAGCTCCGGCGATGACCGGATAGTCTTTGAGCGGCAACTTTTCTTCGATGCGTTGACCATTGATAATGACAACAGGGTTGTGACCACCGTTGACAAGCTCGAGATTGACATAGCCCATCTTTGGCATTGGCAAAAGGCTGTATTTGTACACGGCTCCGTTTTCGGTGATCTTTTCTTTGCGCTCGTAAGGCTGATAACCTTCACGCTTCAAAGTGATCACGACTTCTTTGCCGTTTTCAATTCGCTGTTGGAATGGAGTGATCATTCCAGTGTCCTGGCCATCGACGAAAATACGCGCACCCGTTGGAACGGACTGAATGTAAACCGTGTTTTGCTGGTTCGGCAAAACCGGATTTGGCTGAGGCTCTGGATTTTTCGGAGTCGGCTCGATCGGTGGAGGTGTCGGGTCGGCGACCTTCATATTTGGAAGTGTTGTGGTCGGAGTTTCCGACGACCAGTTTCCGCCACCAAGCGGCTTATTTTTTGTCTGAGTCTGATACAAATGCCAGCCACCGCCACCCAAGAGGGCGATGCCGACGACAGTCAAGAACATGCCAACCCACGAACGACCCGTATCAGCCGAGATATTTCGGCGACCCGTAACGGCTGTGTGAGTGCGAGGTCCTGCGCTGCTTCCGGTTTGAGTTCGGTTGAAGCGCTCTTGCGAAGAGCCTAAGAAAGATGGCTGCTTAGTCGGAGTTCGCTTCGGTAAATCACTGAGATCAACCGGAGCACCATTGGCTGGTTCGCCTAGGTCCAGTTTAAGATTTGCGTCCGTGTTCTCCGTGTCCCCATCGTTGTCGGAGTTTTCTGTCTCCGTCAAAGTCGAAGTCAAAGTGAAGCTATCTGCGTCTTCAGCTTTGATTTTCGCGAATTCAACCAGCTTTTTTCGGTTTTCCATGAACATCGCCGAGAAAGCGGACTTCATGAAAACGCTGAAATCATGTGGAGAGAATTCTGGATACTGTGTATTCAGGAAACGATTGAGATCGCGATGGAAAGAAGCTGCGGTTTGATAACGCAAACTCTTATCTTTTGCCAGGGCTTTGTTCACGATGCGCTCAAGCTCCGGCGGGATCGACGGGTTCAGTTTGCGCAGTGATGGAATCTGGCATTCGCGGATTTTTCGCAAAGTCGCGGCTTCGCTGTTCGAAGTGAACAGACGGTCGTTCGCCAGCAATTCCCACATGACGATACCGAGAGAGAAAATATCCGTGCGCAGATCGACGTTTTGTCCGTCGGCTTGCTCGGGGCTCATGTAGCCGAATTTTCCCTTGATCGTTCCGGCACGAGTCGCTTCGATTTCGCTTTCCGCTTTCTTGGCGATACCGAAATCCACGATCTTCACTTCGCCTTCGAAGCTGACCATGATGTTTTGTGGACTCATATCACGGTGAGTGATGTTCAGTGGTTTGCCAGTGGTTCCGTCCAGGCAGCGGTGTGCGTGGTCAAGACCAGCGGCCACTTCTTTCCCCATGTACACGATTTGATCGATGGAGAAATATTTGTTTTCTTTTTTCAGGTGGTTCAGGATTTGGCGAAGGTTTTGTCCTTCGACGTACTCCATG
>CBIHPB010000086.1:0-12448 GCA_966211485.1 uncultured Bdellovibrio sp. | reverse complement strand
CAGCGACAACCACGGCCGCCGGTAGCTGCCTCAGCAGGGTTTCAAACTGACTCTTCTCCAGTTCCGCCTGAGCCTGGGCCCGTTTGATCTCAGTGATGTCCGAGACTGAAACAAAAACGCCGGGAATCGAACCGTCCGCATGCAGATCCGGAATGTAAGTCGCTTTGATAAATCGCTGGCCTTTGGCGTAGGGAACTTCGGCCTCGAACAACGAGGGCCCGCCTGCCAATGCTTGATCCAACTTTGGCTTCACTGCCCGAAAGGCCTCTTCACCGATCACTTCAGACATGGTGGAACCCACGACCTGAGACCGATCCCGGCCGAACCATTCGGCGTAGGTTTGATTGGCAAACTGATAAATATAGTTGCGATCCACATAGGAAACCAATGTCGGCTGAGCATCGGTGATCAGCTGCAGGTGGCTGGCCATCATGGCCGCATCAAAGCGTGCCGCTTTTTCTCTATCCATTTGGATCTTGGCGTATTCAGATCCGGCTTTTACCTGGCCGAAGCAAATCACCTCGTAAATGAGGTCTCGATCCCTTGGGCTTAAAGGACCATACTCTTCTAAGACATCGAAAATCACTTTTCGAAGAATATTGTACTCGGTCAGCGCTTCTTCAATCGAGAAAGTGCTGGAGGCCGCCCGCTCGGATCCGTGGCGATGCGCGAGGCGAATCAGCTCTGACAAATTTTTATCCAGGCCCGTTTCAAGCGCGTGCTCGAGACTTTGCAGAATTTCGCCCAGCGAATCACGAAGATTGGCTCGGTTCACGCCGCTGGCCGACGGCAGCTGATCGCGCAAACGACTTTCCCAAATTCTTAAAATCAGCTCGCGCGAGCGGGCAAGCCTCTGTGCAGTCGACTCTTTTTCCGGTTGTAAATCTGAACGGGTCTCCGCCTGCACTTTGCTTCCCTTACAGCTGTGTTCTCTCGATTTCTCCTCTCAAAAACAGCAAGAGAAATGCCAAGCTGACCACAGCTTTGCAAAACGGCAGAGATCAAATCAAAATCTGTCTGATATCAGCCTGGCATCACACCAACTGAAATATGGAAAGAATCACGAATCGCTTGTGCTTTATGCCAGTAGCCAGCTGGAATGTACAACCAATCTCCGGCATGCAAAAGGCAGCGAAGTTCGGGCGTTTTCGGCTCGTCCGAAAACCTTGAATTTTCCTTTGATAGCATCGGCAGAGGTTTTGAAGTCGTTGTATTTTTCAGCAATCGAAACTCTTTGGCGCCATGAGTTTGAATCACGAACACTTCTTCGACATCATAGTGCCAATCGAATCCTTGCTCTCCGGCCGGGGTGACATAGACTTGCAGGTCCACGGGACGCGCAAAAAAAGTTTGAAACTGTTCGGCGATCCGATGCAAGGGCATATGAGATTTTTCAGCATGACGAATCACGATCGAATGCCCGCTCGCAAATGCACATCTCGCCAAAAGCGGATTCAATGTTCCGGTTGAGTTCGTAAATTCTTTGGAAATCTGTCCCTGCCGCACAGGCCAGCTGTCTTTGTTTTGAAGATGAAATAAATCTTCCAGAACAGGCCAGGAAATCAAATTGCAAAATGGCTGAGCCTGATTCGGAGAAGCATAGGGTTTTCGTCCGTAGAAAACGGAAAGGAACTCATCTAACGTCAGATGAGGCTGTAAAAGGCGCTCGAGAATTTCGAACCGATGTTGTTCCATAAATCCATATTTAAAAGAGGGTTTAGATAAGGGAGATCTAAACCCCCTAAAATTTTTAACGTTGCTCAGAACCTTGAGACATATCCCGCTCAGAGCGTTGTGATTGCCCACCAGTTCGGGTCTCAGAGCCTGTTGTGCTGCCAGATTGGCGATCTGTCTGGCTGCGATCAGAACCTTGACGAGAAGATTGGTTGTTTTGCTCCTGGTTGCTTTGCGATTGATTTGCCATAGAACCTCCTAATGGTTGGCATGTGTGTTTTCTCAAAACAAAATTCTGTCTTGAGCATTTGCATTACAAAACCCAAGCCTAGCAAAGCAAAACAAGAGCCACTGACAACTGATGCTTCTTCTCTGATTTAACTGCCTGACATCAAGATAAGATTTTATTCATGATCCAAAAAAGAACGAAACTTTGTACTTTTGCCCCTGGTGCAGATTTGCAGCGGCTATTGGAACGACGTTTCGAATCTCTAAGCAAGATTTGGAAAACAGAATTTTGTTTCGATCAGCTTAACAAGTAAGCATGAGACAATGCTTCATCTAATTTTCTGACTTCGAAATCCGAAAAAATGAAGCTTCCAGCCGCAAAAGTCAAAATGTGGCCAAGCGTTTGCAGCGAAGCGGGTGGGAATTTTTCCCAAGTACAAACCACTCATTAGGAGGACATATGGCAAATCAAAGCAGAAACCAAGGATCTTCAAGATCAGGTTCCAACAGCGCACGTGGATCTTCGGCACGCAGCTCTTCTTCCCGAGGCGACAAATCCTCAAGTTCTTCTTCAAACCGAAACAGATAGTTTCACTGTGTCTCGAACCGAATGGCGGCGTTTTCAAACAGTCGCCGCCATTCGGCGACTAGGACGTAGTCGCACCATCCGGTAAATTCTAGAATGTCTTCTTTTAGAAAGCCTTCTTATTGATGGGTTCTTCCATCAGATGTTTCAGCAGCCATTGCCGAAAGATATGAGCCTCTTCCAGCTTTCCTGAAAAACGCGCCCGATTGTATATCGTTAAAGCCAAGGACATAAAATGATGTTGGCCAGCTCGATCCTTCATCTCTTCCAGTCCGTGGTAGGCTTCCTCCAATTTTTCAACACTGTGTCGGGCGGCCTCAACATTTTTGTAACTCAGTCGCTCTGACATTTCGCCCGAGTAAATGTTGAGTGGCACCTGCGAAGACGTATAGAGATCATGATAGCCTTCAATCAAGTGGGCGGCTTGAAGAACAGATGCAACATAGCTGGGTGTCGTATCCAAATCCAAAGCCAAATGACGGATATCCCTTCGTCCCGATTGCCACTCTTCAAGGATCTGTTGTTTCTTGGTTGTCTTTGGAACCGTAAACATTGTTTCCATAACAACATAAAATGGGTGTGATTTTCCCTCTGACAAGTTTTCATCAGAATATTTTCCCCGCTTAAATCCTGAAATGAAAAGAACCCACCATCGCCGCCAGCATCAGGTTTGCAGTCAGAAATCTGATTATGATGAAACTTGAAGCTTTGAATCTTCCACCGCCATGTCCGCATTTTGACTGCTCGATTGCATTGTTAAAAGACCCGTATCGATTGATATCAAACATCTGCCGAAAGATTGACAGTGACTGTTTCCGCACCCGTCTTTTCGGCCGGCCTGTCATTTGTCTGCAAGGGGCCGAAGCAGCCAAACTTTTTTACAATCCGGAACTGACTAGTCGTCAGGGCTCGGCCCCCGAACCGCTAAAAGCCACACTGTTTGGAAAAGGCGCCATCCAGACAAAAGATGGCGAAAGCCATCGCCGCCGCAAATCGCTTTTCCTCTCGCTCATGAGCCGGGAAAATATCAGTGAACTCAATCGCATTTTCTTGCGTGAACTGATCCACAGCTGCAAGCGGTGGACGGCTCGCAAGCAAATCACTCTTTATGACGAGCTTCGGCCGGCCCTGACCCGAAGTGTTTGTCAATGGGCCGGAATCCCCCTGCCGAAAGAAGAAGTCCGCATGCGCACAGCAGATCTGACCGCGATGTTTGATTCAGCCGTGGCTCCGGGCCTTGGACATCTGCGAGCCCGCTGGGGGCGCTATCACACCGAAATGTGGATTCAAAAAAAAGTTCAAGAGCACCGAAGCGGCCTTTCCCCTTTTCCCTTGGAAAGCCCAGCCCACCGAATTTCAAACCTCACTGACGAGGCCGGACATCCATTGACGGCCCGTCAGGCGGCGATCGAAATCATCAATCTTTTGCGTCCAACGGTGGCGATTTCAGTGTATCAAACCTTTGCGATGCATGCCCTGATCTCTCACCCTGAAAATCGACCCAGACTTGAGACAGACCGAAAATTTCTTTTTGCCTTCGTTCAGGAAGTTCGCCGGCATTATCCATTCTTTCCTTCTGTGCTTGCCAAGGCCCGCCGGGATTTGGAGTTTTGTTCCTACCATATTCCATCTGGCACCCGCTTGATTTTGGATCTTTATGGAACCAATCATCATCCGAAAATCTGGAAGGATCCGATGAGCTTTCGGCCCGAGCGGTTTCTGGAAGCCGAGCCCGATTTGTATTCGTTTATTCCTCAAGGTGGCGGTGATCCCAAGACCAACCATCGCTGCCCGGGCGAAGACCCGACCGTCGCACTGATGTGCACAGCCCTTGAATTCTTCGCCCATCAGATGCGCTTTCAAGTTCCCGAGCAGGAATTGTCGGTCGATTTCTCAAGACTGCCAGCACTTCCCAAAAGTCATTTGATTTTAGGTGGTATCGACTGGATTCCCGATCGCAAGAGCACCATCGCTCGGTGGAGTCCACCGCATCAACCGAGCAGCACGCTTTAAATTAAATCGGCTGCAGGCTGGTTTTGAAAAGATGGCGGATTTTTTTCGGGGACGGTATTTTGTTTTTGAATTACCGCCGGCCAATAGCCCTTAGGATGCCGGACATGCCAGTCCCACGCGTGCCGGATGATTTGCTCAAGCTCTGGATAGCGCCGTTTCCAACCCAATTCGCGACTGACCTTTTCACTGCTGGCGATCAGAATTGCAGGATCCCCTGGGCGGGCCTCGTCGATTTGAACTTTGAGAGTCTGGCCCGTTATTTTCTCGCAAGCTTGGATCACTTCCAGAACCGAAAATCCGAGGTCACTTCCCAAATTAAAAATCCGCGCCACCCCGGGCCTGAGATTTCCAAGTGCCAGCACATGCGCCTCGCAGAGATCCATCACATGAATATAGTCTCGCACACAGGTCCCATCTTGCGTCGAATACCGATTTCCAAAAACTTTGACAGCTTCGCTTCCACCCGACTGAGCCGCTTTCAAAATTCGCGGGATCAGATGCGTTTCCGGCCGGTGGTCTTCACCGATGTCCCCACCGGGCCAGGCACCCGCCACATTGAAATACCGAAAGATGGCAGCACCAATCCCATGCGCCGTACAGAAATCGCGAATCATCAATTCGCTTTGCCATTTGCTTCGTCCATAAGGATTGATTGGATGACACAAAGTCTCTTCCTGAATCGGCAGCTCGATCGGATTTCCGTAGACAGCGGCGGTCGACGAGAAAACGATTTGGCCGACATTTTCATCCAGCATCGCCTTCAACAATTGAAGCGTTCCCATCACGTTATTTTCATAATAAAGCCCTGGATACTGCATACTCTCGCCCACTTCACTGCGGGCCGCAAAGTGAAAGACAGCTCGGATTGAAAATTCGCGCATGGTTTCCTTCAGACGGTGCCGATCACAAGTAGAGCCAAATACGAACTCGGCCCGGCCGTCGACGGCATCGCGATGGCCCTTTGACAAATCGTCGTAGACAACAACCGAATGTCCACGCTCTAAAAGAAGTCGGACCGCATGACTGCCGATATAACCAGCCCCGCCTGTCACAAGAATGTTCATGAAATTTCTCCTTCGATCAATTGAGTGGATTTTGAGTGAACCTTGGCCAACGACTGGAATCGGTTTGCTGCCGGCAGATCTCGGCCAAATCCAAAGACTCGCCGATCACCACATGCATATCCAAATAGCGGTAGGTTCCTAGCCGGCCGATAAAACTGACATCCCGTTCTTGCTGCGCGAGCTCGACATAGCCAGTCAGAAGCTCTTTGTCCTTTTGCAGGCGCATCGGATAGTAAGGAGTGTCCTTCTCCTCGCAGAGATGACTGAATTCGCGAAAGCAAACCGTGGAGGTGTGTGATTCCCATGGCGTGAAATGCTTGTGTTCAGAGATGCGCGTGTACGGAATTTCATAGCGGCAGTCGTTGATCACGGCATTGCCTTGGTAGTCGCCGTCGCTGTCAAAACGCTCGAAGCGAAGACCGCGATACTGCAGCCGTCCCAGTCGATATTGAAAGAATGCATCCAGTGGGCCGCTCCAGAAAAGATGGAGGAAGTCACCTTTGGCATCGGGCGGAACTTTCGTTCCCAGCTGAAGCCGAATCTTCGGGTGGTTGAGAAGTTTCTCGAAGATGCTCGTGTAGCCCTCCACCGGAATACCTTGATATTTTTGATTGAAATAAGAATCATCGTAATTAAAGCGAACCGGAAGGCGCTTGAGAATCGACGCCGGCAGTTCACGTGGCTCGACACCCCACTGTTTTTTTGTGTAGCCGTAAAAGAAATTTTCGTACAATTCGCGCCCCAGAAATTTCAGCGCCTGCTCTTCAAAATTCCGTGGATCGGAAATATTTCGATCTCCCAATTGCTGGAACAGGGCTTGCGCCTGCGAAGGCGACAGCATTTTTCCGAAGAATTGGTTGATGGTGAGCAAATTCATCGGCAGCGAGAAAACCCCGCGATGGGTGATGGCCTTCACACGATTGATGTAGGGACCAAACTGCGCCCAGCGATTCATATACTGCCAAACATCATCGCGACTGGTGTTGAAAATATGCGGCCCATATTGATGGATCATCACGCCAGTCTTTGGATCGCGATAGGTGTGACAGTTACCGCCGATATGCTCGCGCTCGTCGAATACATGCACCCAATAGCGGCCCGTTTCAGCCAGTTCCCGGGCCAGCACGGCCCCGGCAAAGCCCGTCCCGACAATGGCGATTTCGGTACGGCTCATCGGCGCTCCGTTTCATGAAAGTATCGGGACAAGGCATCTTCGAAACCGGGCATCACCTTTTGAATTCGCTCGGAAGCCAAGGCACTGAAAGCCGGACGAGCCGCCCGGAAATTCATCTCGTGCAGACTTTTGGGCTGAACACTTCCCCGCATCGGACCCTGGTGCTGATGAGCCATTTTCGCCGCCATCTCCGCAAATTCGGCCCAGCTGAGATGACCTTCATTGGTGAGATGAAGGATGCCCGTTTCCCGGTCCATCAAAAGCTCGAGACTGAAATGCACCAGGTCCGGAATATAGGTCGGAGAAATCACCACATCCGAAGCGGCTTCGCATATTCGTCCTTGC
Source organism: uncultured Bdellovibrio sp. (assembly GCA_966211485.1). GTDB lineage: Bacteria > Bdellovibrionota > Bdellovibrionia > Bdellovibrionales > Bdellovibrionaceae > 21-14-0-10-47-8. Next base: position 5,364 of record CBIHPB010000086.1, on the reverse strand, counting down.
CGGAGATTTTCGACCGTCTGAAAAATAAAGTTGCTGCGATCCCAAGGACCAAAAAAAGAACTGGCCCGGATAATCAAACTGTCCGGATGAATATCAAGCACCCGCCGTTCGGATTCGGCTTTGCTTTTTCCATAAATATTGAGCGGAGCAACGCGATGACTTTCTGTGTAGGGCTGGCGGTGCAATCCATCGAAAACCAAGTCACTGGAAAAATGCAAAAGCGGGATCCCTTCATCAGCACAGACCTCGGCCAGATTCTGCGGCCCTCGCACATTTTCGCGAAAGCATTTGGCCCACTGGGTTTCGGCCTCATCAACCCGTACAAAACCCGCGGTGTTGATCACGGCCCAAGGTTTAAGCTCGCGAATGACCTTTTCCACGTCAGCAAGGCTTGCGATGTCCATATCGCCTCTGCCAAGCGCGCGATAAGAAATATTTCGCTGCTGACAAATTCGCACAAAGGCCTGCCCCAAAGTTCCCCTTCCACCTGTAATCAGAATCGGTGGCGCCGGAACCGCAGCCCAAGGATCAGGGTGAGATGAAGTTTTTTTCCACCACACCTCTCGAGAAAGGATGGGATGTTGAAAATCTTGACCACGGTTCCAGCTATTGATCATTTGCCCAAGCAAAGTCGGTCGCGGACGCACGGCCCGCAGATCGAAAATGCCGGACTCGTAAAATCCTTTTTCCTGAGTGCAAAGGCTGTCCCAATCAAAAGATCCAAGCAAGCTCCAAGCCGTGACAGCCCGGATATCAGCCCCTTGAGATCTGAGATTCAAAGCCGACTGGCGAATTTCCTGCAGCCACGCCGCCTGGTCTTCGCGAAAGCCCCGCATATGCACTTCGGTGACGGCCATTGGCAGCTGATACCGCTGCCAAACTTCCGAGAACAGTTCTTCTGGCGCAATATACGAAGCCGCTTTGGTTTCGATGGTTCCGACGTCGGCATACCGGATCCGCCCGTTTCCTCCATGAGAGCTTGCAGGATATAGTTCCAGCCGATGATCTAAAAATCGATTGCTGAGATGGTAATGGTTCAACCCTAAAACCGTCGGTGCCATGGCATTTTCAAGGCACCAATCCAAATCCTGATGATGCTGAGAATGTTCTCTCAAATAAGAATAAAGCGGATGAGCATCGGATATTTTTCCGCAAAGAAGATCATAGCTGAGCCAGCGGCGGTCATTTTCAAACTGCACCTGCTCGTGCAGAACATCAGTTCCCTGAATTCGTCCAATGTCTTCGGTTTGAATCCAGCGCGCCTTCGGATTGACTTCGCGAATTGCCCGCATCGCCAGAATGGACGCTTTGATTTGAAGAAGCAAAGCCGTGATAAAAGTCTCATCACTTTTTAAATGCGGATACCAGTGACCGTAGAGCCCGCAAAACCGGGCTGTGGTCAAAGGTTCGTTGATGGGCGTGTAGTCTTCGATCCAAGGAAATCTTTGTGCCAACATCCTGGCATAATTGGCAAAAAGGTAGGGAAAGCGCGGATCCAGAAGATTTGTAAAAGCAGGTCCACTGCCATGATGAAGCAAGCCCGCAATCGGTTTCAGGTTCAGGCGACGAAGCTCGGCCGCTCGCTCGTCGGCCCAGCTCCAATCCATTTCACCATTTGATTTTGCAATCTTCTCCCAAAGAAATGGATAGCGAACGCATTCGATTCCCAAATCGCGAAACAGTTTTAAATCTTGAAGTCGCCGGTCATGACCGCTTTTTTCGCATTGGCTGATAAAACGATGGCCGACACGGCTGATGGTGCATTCCACACCACCCCAGATTGGAATAGAGTGTGTCACGGCATCGTTTCCAGTGATGAAATTTGCGACCGTTCCCAGACGGCTGGCATCCCGGCCGGCGACAGCCGGCGCTTTCGCTCGAGCTGGGACTTTTTCTCAAGTGCTGCCATCTTTCCAAACGTCACATCCCAGGACATTCCATCTAGAAACTCATCAACCTTCAGCAGCCATTCAGGCTGGGTCCTGGCCTCTCTCATCGCCCACTCTGCCTTTTCGACAAATTCTTTGGCGGTGTCGGCGATGGAAACTAATTTTTCGTCGCCATAAGGACGCACAACATCCTGAATACTGGTGGAAACGACGGGCCGGCCCGCGGCTAAAAATTCAGGTGTCTTTGTCGGACTGATGTAGCGAGTGGATTCGTTCTTCGCAAATGGCATAAAGGCCGCATCCCAACCCGAAAGATATTTCGGAAGCTCGCTGTATTCTTTTTTTCCCAGGTAATAAATATTGGGGTTCTTGGGCAATGACTTTGGATCGATTTTGGCAATCGGCCCAATCAGCACAAAACTCCATTTCGGTCGCAGCTCGGATATCTGCCTCAGAAGCTCGACATCCATCCGTTCGTCAATCACGCCGAAAAACCCAAGGCGCGGATGAGGAATGGACTTTTGATCGAGAGGCTCGGTCTCCGAGCGCGCCGATTTAAAATGATCATGGTCAATACTGCTGGGAAACGGATAAATATTCGTGTGCCGATGGCGCTTGGCCTCGTACAGCGACATTCCCCCGGTGAAAACGACATCCGCATGCTTCAGCAGTTCACTTTCCCACTGCAGAAGATCTGGCGGCGGATTTTTAAATGCCGAAAGCTCGTCCATACAGTCAAAAACAATGGCCGCCGGATCTAAATGATTGGTGAACGGCCAGGCCATCGGTGTGTAATACCAGCAGGTCATATCTTGGATATTTTCGTCTTCGATGACTTGGTTCACGATATCGCGCAGGGATTCCGTTTGCTCGTCGGGCCCCAGGGCTTCTGGCAAAAGTGGAACGATCACCTGGATTCCATTCTCACGGTGATATTGCAGATAGCGCACATCGCTTTCACTTTTGTGAAATTGTGGCTCTTCAATAAAGAAGACCCGGCGTTTTTTTGCAAATCGTGAAATCAGGTGTTGGGGTCGCTGAAAAACAAAATCCCAGCGAAGATGACTGAAGACAATCAGATCATTGGCACTAAATGCTTTTTCATGATGTGTTTCATTTTCCATCGGGAAGATCCTCCTGATCTCTGTTTCAATTTCGGCGCACATAGCACAGCCTTTTGCCTGCGCGGCTTTGATCGGGCTATGCAGAGAAAATGCCAAATCAAATAAGTCTGTCCATTTGTATGCAAATCATCTCTGAGGAAAAAATATTTCGCTGAAGAATCAGGCAACCTGAAAAACCAGGAACTGTCGAAAAATCGGGACAGTGGTCCCACGCCTGTCGAAATTTTTCCCCATTTCTCACGCCCATCGAGGAGAAAATAAATTCCAAACTATTTTTTAAATGTGCAAAAGAAAATGCAGCAATCGTGAAACAACGATCAGCGAACATTTCAAATGCAAAGAAAAATAAAAATCGAGCGAAAGCTCTGACTGCCGAGTCATTTTATTTTAACAGTGCACATCGCGCATCTCTATTTTGAAAATTCAAATCCCTTTTATAGTTTGCAGAAATCGAGCAATCGGTTTCACAACCATCACCAGGAGGTTCTATGACAAGGCTCCCACACACAGTTTCCACGCTTGCGCTGATTGCCTTTGGCGCATCCGCTTTTGGCACCAGCACCACAACAAACAGCAATACCAGCAGCACCTACAATCAGAACTCTGGCAGATCAACCACCGGCCCCACCAATTCAACTGTCAGCGGTGACGAGTACCAAAGCGATACCCGCATGAGCGGATCTTCCACAACGGACAACCAAGGAATGACGGACGAGTCAAATCTGACCGAAGCTCAAAAACGAAAACTGAGAATGCAGCGAGAGGCCGCCGCCCGACGCTCGGGAAGTTCAACCAATTCTGGCAGCACGACAAATACGGACACCTATAATAATAGAGGAACCGGAACAAGCACGGGAACAGGCTCTGGATCGACTTCCGGCAGTGGCTCGAATATGGGCACAGGCTCCAGCGGCACAGGGACAGGTACCGGTACTGGAACTGGCACCGGTCAATAAATGGAAAGCGAAGCTGGGCGATCAGCCCAGCTTGGGGTCATCAATTCGAACAACCGGCTGACCGTCTTTGAGTTCCGCCTTCAGCGGAACTAAGAACACTCGGCGCGCATAGCAGATGAATTCTTCAGGCGTGCGAGGCCATCCGCTTTTCACCCAACCATCTGGAATTTCATCTTTGAAAATTCCATGCATCAGTCCCCACAGCTGTCCTTGCTGATCATAAAAAGGATTCAGACGTCCCGACCAAGTCAGTCCTAATTTTTCAGCCAATGACTGCGTGACGTTGACCAGTTCGGCCAATGGCGAATTTGGAAAATCAACCACATGTTTGTAAGGGCCAATCGGGCCTTCGTTTTCTTCACGGTACATCATATAGTTTCCGTATTCGGAAACAAAATCACCGGCACTGAAAAAGATCACCCAAAACTTGCGCTCGCCGATCGCCATCAAAATCGGATTCGGGCCTTCGACCAAAAATCCGGCGGGCCTGCCTTGTGGATCCCGGCGATAACTGGCAACAAACGGTCGATCCGAATCTTGCCAAGGCGTGAAACTGGAAAGACGAACTGGTCCGCCAACTGACACGGTGAGATCTTCGTTCATTCGCCGAGCAAAAATTTCTGTCGCATATGGCAAGCGCCGGCCATCCTCCATCACTTTCTCTTCGGTGACTTCTTCATAGGCCATCCACATGGCACCCTGCGGGTCGCGCCAAGGAGCCCCGGTCGCATCCCGGATCATGCGGCTGCCATAGCCATGGGCATGCATCTGGTCTTCGCCGCGCAAGATCCATCGGCCGTCGGCCGAAGGCCGGTTGCCGTGAATGGAACCCAGACTTCTCCACACCTCGCGAATTTTTCGGCCGGCGATGTCGCGTGAAATTTCCACCTTGAACGAATGCCGGGATCGTCGGTAATTGTGATGGTGAACGTTGCAAGGCTCGTCAGGCGACACGCGGTCCATTTTCCCCCCGTGTCCGATCAGGGCTTGCTCGAAACTTCCGTCTGATTTTTGGCGATTGTAGACCACCAGTTCCGTATCCCAGATTGCTTCGGCCTGGTGAAAGGGCTCCATCACCAAAGGCTTTCCATCCCGGGATTGAACTTGTATTTGCTCGAAGGGACTGACCCCGCCTTTCAAGAGCTCTTCCAGGCTGTTTCGGTAAATCACCCGCCCGCCTGAAAAATACAGGGCCCAAATCTCTTCTCCGTCCGGCAAAACGATTTTCACGGGCGTGGCTGGATCGGCAGTGTCGTCTTTTCCTTCGGTCAGCACCTTCACCCGCCTTTCAACTTCAGTGCCTCTGTCTTTTTCAAAAAGTCGAGAGAAGCGATTATCCATCAAGGGTAAAACAGATGCCAAACGAGGTGTTGCAGACATTTCAGCGCGTCCTTT